>CBDUXJ010000180.1:0-5708 GCA_965371165.1 uncultured Syntrophobacterales bacterium
AGGAGTACGGGACAATCGTCGATGCCCATTGGCAGGAACTTTGTGCGGAGGAGAAGGGATTAAAAGCAAGGGGAAAACATACATGATGGGAGTTTCAATTCGAGAACCGAACCTTATCCTTTAGGCCTTCCGATTGGATGATTTCTCCATCGGCGGAGACGATCAACCCCTCGACCCCTTCCATTGCCTCGATGAGAGGCAACCCCCTTTTGGGACCCATCACGAAGACTGCGGTGGCCAGTCCATCGCCGCTGAGGGAATCCTTGGCCAGGATGGTTACGCTCCGACACTGCCGGGCCGGAAACCCCGTAAAGGGATCGAGCAAATGATGATATCGTTTTCCTTCCCTTTCGAAGTAGCGTTCATAATCCCCGGAAGTAGCGACTGAGATTTCCGAGGCATCAATGGTGGCCATGATTCGAGAACGGTCCCTTGGATCCTGAATGCCGATGACCCAGGGTCCGCGGGTCTTCTTCCCACTCACTCGTATATCTCCCCCGGCATTGACGATCATATTCCGATATCCCCTTGACTTGAGCAACTCGAAGGCGCGATCAACGGCATATCCCTTGGCAATTCCTCCCAGATCGATACGCATCCCCTTCTTCTTCAGCTCAACGGTGGATGCCCTCTCATCCACATGGATCGCCCTGTAACCGACAGAGTGAAGGGCTTTACTGATTTCCCCTTTGGCCGGAAGGCGCCCCCCATTATCCTCGAACCCCCATAGATCCAAAAGGGCTCCAATGGAGATGTCGAAATACCCCTGCGATGCCTTTGAAATTTCCTCTGCTCTCCGAATCACCCTCAGGCTTTCGGAGGAAACATCGACCGTCTTGATCCCCGCCCATCGGTTAATCCTTGCGACGTCGCTTCCAGGGATCCTCCTGCTCATCAACCCCTCTACCCGTTCCATCTCGTCGAAGGCATCGCTGATAGCCGCTCCCACCCTATCCACATCACTTCCGATGACGGTGATCTCGACCAATGTTCCCATTAAAATCCGGTGCCTCTTGATGAGGAGAGGGGACCGGCGATGACAAGAATAGAGGAGGATGGAAAGAATGATGAGGAACGGGATTGTTTTGAATCGAAGGGACATGATGAGCCCCGCTTTCAGCCAGAAATCCTCAGGGAGATCATGAGATCGATCTCTCCTGATCCGGGGCTTTGGCCAGGACGACCCTGCCTTGGACCACTACGTTATCGTCCACCTTCGCCTCTACCTTCACGATGGCCAAGGACTGATACGCCCGGAGAACTTCAGCATAAAGCCATAACTGGTCACCTGGTGACACGGGTGCCCTAAACCTCATCTCCTCGATTTTGGCCAATATGGGAAGCCTGAAGCCGCTTTCCTCACCAGGGCTCTCCTCCGCCGAGGCAAAGGCCAACCCCCCCGTTTGGGCCAAGGCTTCGGCTATGAGGACACCGGGCATGACGGGATAATTGGGGAAGTGTCCCTGAAAGAAGGGCTCGTCAATGGTCACATTCTTGATGGCCGTGGCCGCCTTACCCGGATCGAGGCGGACCACCCGGTCGATCATCAAGAAGGGATATCGATGGGGCAGATACTTCATGATCTCCTCGATGTTCATGACGGGTATTCCTTTCTTCAAAAGAGGGAGATGATTTGAAGGACACCTTTGGTTAATCCGAAAACAATCGCTATGCCCAATAAGGAACCGACCATCAGCAGGAGAGTCCCCTCAAAGCGCTTCTGCCCGATGAGAAAGCTGAAAACCGATCCCGAAAGGATGCCACAGCCCTTAATGGGGAGGGCGGAGATGAGAATTATCCCGATGCTCCCCATCGACGAAATCCATCGATGGAACCATTTCTCCCGCATTCGCATCTGCATCCGTTCCACCCGTTTCCGTGCCCACCAAAAGGGAAATTTCTCGGGGGAGTGCTCCAGGATATACCCGTAAAGGGGAATCTGTACCAGATCATAAACCAATGCCAAGGGAATATAATATGGTAGGTGGAGATGGTAGTAAATGGCATATACCATGGAGACCGTCCGCCCGAACATAAAATGGAGGGCGGTGAAGATCAACAGGTGGTTGCTCGAAGAGATGAGGCTTTCCATTATCTCCCTAAAAGGATGGAGGCATAGGTTCCATCGGGCGAGATGGCGTTGTGGAGGATGGTTTTCATCGATCTTTTCATAGAACTGTTGACCACGTAATTGAGGTCACAATGGGGATCCGGGGTTTGATAGTGAAGGGTAGGAGGAATGAACCCTTCCCCCAATATCAGGGCATTTGCCGCCATTCTCATCCCACCTGAAGCGATGGATTCCCCCATCATGGACTTTATGGAGCTGACGGGGAGTACGTGATAATCCGACGGAAATACCCCCTTAATCGCCTTTGCCTCTATCTCATCGACTCGTTTCGACGAATTGCCCGCCCCCGAGATATAGTCGATCTTCCTTCCCCCTTCCATGCCCTCCATGACCAATTCAATGGCCCGCTCAACATCCCTCCATGGGCGATCGGGATCGGACCCGCCCACGATGGAATAGCTCAAGATCCCGCCATAGGGCTCCACGCCCCTGGAAAGGGCGTGCCCCTCTTTTTCCAAGACGAGAATGGCCGCCCCTTCCCCGAGAACGATTCCGTTGCGACTCAAATCATAGGGTCGGCTCATTTCCCCATCCCCATGATCATGGGATAGGAGGTTGAGGGCGGAGTAGGCCCTGAAGAGGATTTCGCTGAGCTCATCTACGCCGCCCGTCAATATCACCTCCGCCTTCCCTTCCGCCAGCATATCGCAGGCCATAATCATGGCGGCCTCGGTCGTGCAATGGGACTGGACAACCGTGGAATTGACCCCCTTGATTCCCAACTCGATGGAGACATTGCCGGTGGCGGCGTTGGGAACGGTATTGGGGAAGAGCATGGGGTTCATCTCCAGGAATCCCCTCAACACCTGTCCCCTGTGGAAGGCCTCCGAATTGGTAAGGCCACAAAAACCCGAACCTAAAATGATACCGATCCCGAAGCAGGTGGAGCTAGTAATGGTCAATTTGGCATCCTCCAAGGCCAGCCTCGATGCCCCAATGGCCAGCTGACTGGCCCTGTCCAGCTTCCTCATCTTGGAGATCGGGATGAATTCCCTGGCATTAAACCCCTTCACCATTCCCCCTTTCTTTGCCCGAAAGGGAGAGGTGTCGAACTCGGTGATCTCAGAAATGCCATCCGCACCTTCCCGGAGCCCCAGACAGAATTGGTCCTTTCCAACTCCGATGGAGCTCACGACACCGATACCCGTGATGACGATTCCCTCATTCATACTTTCTCAATACGAGGGTGGTGCAATTTCCCCCGAAGGCAAAGGAGTTCGACAAAACGGTTTCTACCCGCTGTTTCCTCGACCGACCGGGGACGTAGTCCAGATCGCACGCTTCATCTCTTTCCCGATAGTTGACCGTGGGGGGAATAAAGTCATGGGCAATTGCAAGGACCGAGGCCACCGCTTCGACGCCCCCCGCCGATCCCAGACAGTGACCCACCATGGACTTTATGGAGCTGACGGGCACGGCGTAGGCCCTTTCCCCCAACGCGGCCTTAATGGCCAACGTCTCTACGCTGTCGTTGAGGGGCGTTCCCGTTCCATGGGCGTTGATGTAATCCACCTCATCAGGTCCAATGTGGGCTGTCCTCATGGCCTCCCTCATCGTCCTGGATTGTTCCGCGCCAGATGCCTCCGGGGCAGTCATGTGGTGGGCTTCTCCCACGGTTGAATATCCCAAGATCTCCGCAAAGATGGTTGAATCCCGTGCCAAGGCCCGGTTCAAATCCTCCAGGACCAAAATCCCCGCCCCCTCTCCCAAGGTCATTCCCATCCTTCTCGCGTCGAAAGGCTTACAGGGAGTTTGATCGACTACCCGTAATGCATTGAAGCCTCCGAAGGTCAGTTCGCTCATGGCATCGCTTCCACCGCAGATCATGACTTCGGCACATCCCCTCCTGATGAGGTCCGCACTGTATCCTATGGCGGTGGCGGAAGAACTGCAAGCTGTCGTGATGGTCCCCTTCGGTCCGCAGAGGTGGAACCGCCTCGATACGACATCGGTGGAATAGCTGGGGATGAAGGGAAGAAGCAGTGAGGGACGAGGGTTTCCCCTGTCTTTGAGAAGGAGATGGCGGTGATACTGCTCGGCCGAAAGCATCCCACCGGCCCCTGCACCGAGACACACCCCGATTTCCGGATGGGCCCTACCATTGACCTCGATTTCGGCGTTCCGCATGGCCTCCCTTGAGGCTATGAGGGCGAACTGGTCCGTTCGGGAGAGCCTTCTCAATTCGATGCGGTCGAAATAGTCCGAGGGATCGTAATCCCTTATTTGGGCTGCAATCCTACTGGGGTACTTGGAGACGTCGAACAGGGTTACCTCCTCGATGCCTCCCCTGCCTTCCTCGAGGGACCCCCGGAATTGCACCGTGTTTTTCCCGATAGCAGTAAACACCCCCAACCCGGTGATTACAACCCTTTTTATCCCCTTTGGCTGATTAGACAATGCCACCATCCACGATTATTGTCTGGCCGGTGATGTAATCGGATGCCTTCGAGGCTAGAAACAGCACTGCGTGGGCAACTTCCTCGGGTCGACCAACTCGCCCCAAGGCCGTCTGCTTGATGATGGCCTCGACCTTATCCCTGGGAACCTTAGCTAGCCAATCCGTTTCAACAAGTCCCGGGGCTACCGCATTGACCTGAATATTGAATTGACCAACCTCCCTGGCCAGGGATTTGGTGAAGCTTATCATGCCCCCCTTGGAAGCGGCGTAGTTGGTCTGACCAGCCGTACCAAGGATGCCACTGACCGATGCGATATTGATGATCTTTCCCCTGCGCTGCGGGATCATCTTTCGCAGGACGGCCCGGCAACAGTAAAAGATACTGCTCAAATTCGTCTTCAGGACCTTGTCCCAATCCTCATTGGACATCAACATCAAGAGGTTATCTTTCATAATGCCCACGCTGTTGACGAGAATGTCAATTCGGCCGTGGTGGCTTGCGACATCCTCTATCATGGCGCTAACCCGCTGGAAATCCGTGACATCCGCTCGGTATGGAACGAGCGTACCAGTCAGCGACTCGGCCTCCCTGCATAATTCCTCTGCTCCTCGTTGATCGGAACCATAATTAGCGATCACCAAGGCACCCCTTTGGCAGAAGGCCAAGCTGATAGCCCTTCCTATTCCCTTTGAGCCACCGGTCACTACGACTATTCGTTCATCGAACTCCATGATATTACCCTCCCTCGGACAGCGGTCTCACCCGCGGCCTCTTCATCCGGGAGACCAAATTCCAAAGGGGGCCCCTCATGTGGAACCGGCGGATATACTCCATCATGGTTCGAGAAATGTTTACCTCCAATCCCGGCACAATCCATCTCTTCCTCTCCAAGGCTTTCTGGGAGACCCAGGAGAGGATTTTATCCCCCAATCGGGGGGAGATGTAGAAATGGGGATACATGAGATTCGTATTGGGGCCAATAATCCCCTCCGAAAGGGATATGCTCTCCAATTGCGTCCCGGAATAAATTCTTATCCCTACCATGACGATGACAGCCGTCGGTCCAAGTTGGTCCATCAAAGAGGCGCTCTCCTCCAAGGTCTTTTCATCCTCCCCTGGCCCACCGAGAAGCAGGTAGTGGGCAAATGGGATCTCTATCTTTCTGCATATTTCTGAGG
>CBDUXJ010000181.1:0-5704 GCA_965371165.1 uncultured Syntrophobacterales bacterium
GTGCGCCTTCTTGATCGCGGCAATCCTCGCCTTCAGTTTTTTCGCTTCGGAATCCATCTCCATTCCCAGTCCACAGGCCTCCGGTACAAGATCACGAAAAAAGGCCTGTTTCTTCCGAAACAAGCCAATCATACAACATAAGCACGCGGAAGGCAAGGTAAATCCTTGCCTTCCGCATAACGATTTCTCCCTCGTCTATTCTATCGAGGAATCCGAATCGGTTGCCACCGCTCCCAACAGTGCCGTTCCCGCAACCAAGGCTCCGAGGGGTTTCATGAAGGCCCTTCGTGCCACGGTTATCGGTCTTCTTGCCCTCACAGTCATCTGAAACTCGGCTTCAGGTCGGTGGAGCAAGTAGATCCAGCTTACCTCATCCTTGTCAATCAGCCTGGCAAGGGGGAACTTCTTCTTTACTTCCTTTTGTCTCTTATTCGCCATCTTCAGGATCTTATCCCGCGGGCCAAAGGTGAGAGTCCCCGTTGGGCAAGCTTTGATGCAGGCTGGTATCATGCCATTGGCGATTCGATCGGCACAGAAGGTACACTTATCCATAAGCTTGGTATTGGAATCCTGGCGGGGAATGTCATAGGGACACGCCTCCCGGATTTCCTTGATGTCCAGTAGCCTGGCCTTTTCGGTGAATACCACGGCCCCATTCTTATCCTGGGTTATCGCTCCCTTCACCGTCATATCTGCCGCTTCCTTACACGGCGGTTCCAGGCAGTGCTTGCACTGATCCTTGAAGAAGTTCCACCGTACCTCTCCCTTATTCGAGATTTCCTTGAACCGTATCAGGGTAAATGTGGTCACGGAGAGATCCGGTGGGTTCTGGTACGTACCTCGATTGACCGTCTTTTCCCCGGGAAGCTCGTTCCATTGCTTGCAGGCGATTTGACATCCCCTACAGGCGGTGCACTTTGAGACATCGACTAATGCTGAATACTTTCCCATCAGATCACACCCCCTTTCTGACCACATTGACCATGAACGCCTTGGTTTCCGGGATCATGGTGTTGGCATCGCCAATGGTTGGTGTTAGCAGATTTGAGCTATCCCCGCCATCTCGAGGCGTTAGCCAACCAAAGCACCAGGGTAGGCCTACTTGGTGAATGGTCTGGCCAGCGATATCGAAGGGCTTAAACCGATCGGTGACAATGGCCACTGCTTCCACCTGGCCTCTGCCGGACTGAACAAAGACCTTCTCCCCATTTTTGATGCCCCTGAGGTTGCCCAATTCCTTGCTCATCTCGACCCACAACTGAGGTTGTGTTTCTATGAGCCAGGGCTGGTGTCGCGTCATCACCCCCGTCTGCCAGTGTTCTACCATCCGATAGGTTGTGGCAACGAAGGGGTATCTGGGATCACAGGAATAGACCACATCCAGGGGAGTGGCCGTTTCGGGGCTGAAGATCTTGATGGTGGGGCTGAACTTCTGGGCGTTCATCAGGTTCTTCTCGATGGGACACTCATAGGGCTCGTAGTGTTCGGAGAAAGGACCATCGGCACGCCCAGGTCCGAAGATATGGGCATGGCCCTCGGGCTTCATGATGAAGGCGTACTTGGATTTCTTCCCGGAGCTCAAGGGTGGCCAGCCCCCATCAGGGACATCCCCCTTCCACTTCTTTGCTCCTTTATCCCACCAGATGACTGGGTGTTTCTTATCCCACGGCTTGCCATTTTGGTCCACAGAGGCTCGGTTGTATATGATCCTTCGGTTGACGGGCCAGGCCCATGACCACTCAAGATAGAGCCCAATTCCCGAGGGATCTTTCCGGCTCCGTCGGGCCATCATGTTTCCCTTTCCCGTGTAGCTCTGGCAATAGAGCCAGTTCCCCGAGGATGTGCTCCCGTCGTCTTGGAGATAGGCGAAACTGGGGACCAGGGTTCCCTTCTTGAAAGGTTTTCCCTTGACCGTTTTGTCCTTCAGGAAGTAGCCATTGATCTCCTTGGCCACCATGTGGGTGTCCACGTATTTGATCCTTCCTCCGGCTCCCTTCGGTCCATAGTCCCAGGTTAATTTGAGGATGGGATCGGGAACGGCACCCCCTTCTCTTCTGTAGAGGGCTTTCACCCGATAGTAGAGTTCGGTCATCATTTCGGCATCTGGCCGGGCCTCCCCTGGGGAGTTGCCGCCCTTGTATCTCCATTGGGCCCAACGACCGCTGTTGGTGATGCTTCCTTCCTTCTCGAAAGAGACGGCTGCCGGCAGCTGAAATACCTCGGTTTTGATATTCTTGGGCTTCATGCCGGGTCCGTGCCAGAAGTCAGAGGTCTCGCTGGGGAAGATGTTGACGTTGACCAACCAATCGAGTTTTGCCATGCTCACCCTGACCTTATTCGCATTGGCGCCGCTGCAGGCTGGATTTTGACCCCAGGCAAAGAACCCGGAAAAGGTACCCTTGTACATCTCATCGAAGATCATGAGCCAGGAGGCGTTCTGCCCATCGTCGAGCTTGGGAAGCCACGAGTACCCGAAGTCATTGGCCTTTGTTGCGTTTTTGCCGAAGAAGGATGTCAGCAGGCTGACGGAATACTTGGGGTAGTTGCCCCACCAATTTGCGCTCATGGGATCCTTGGTCTTGGGGGTATACTTGTCGTTATACGCCTTAAGGGTAGGCTGTGAAGCCTTTGGCGTCTTGAGGTATCCGGGGAGGATGTGGAAGAGCAGGCAATGGTCCGTGGAGCCCTGCACGTTGGACTCTCCCCTCAAGGCATTGACCCCGCCACCTGCAACGCCCATATTTCCCAGCAGCAATTGAATGATGGCCATCGTCCGGATGTTTTGCGTTCCCACCGTGTGCTGAGTCCAACCCATGGCGTACATGATGGTGGCCGCCTTACCCGGCTTCCCCGTTGAGCAATAGATCTCATAGATTTTCAGGAGTTTATCCTTGGGGGTTCCCGTGATGGAGGAGACCAATTCCGGGGTATACCGAGAGTAGTGTTTCTTCAAGAGTTGAAAGACGCAGTTGGGATGTTCGAGCTTTGGGTCCTTCTTGATTAACCCATTTGCGTCCTTCTGGAACGTCCAGGCTGACTTGTCGTATTTCCTCTTTTTGGGGTCGTACCCGGAAAAGAGCCCATCCAGCTCCCCGGGCATCTTGAATTTGGGGTTCACCAGGAAAGACGCGTTGGTGTATAGCCGAACGTATTCCTCGAAATACTTCTCGTTTTCGGTAATATACTTGATCATCCCACCCAGAAAGGCTATATCCGTCCCCGAGCGGATTGGCGCATAAACGTCAGCCTTGGCGGATGTACGTGTGAAGCGGGGGTCTACGCTGAGAAGGGTTCCTCCCCTTTCCATGGCCTTAGTGACCCACTTGAAGGAGATGGGATGATTTTCGGCAGCGTTGCTGCCCATGACGAGGATGACATCGGCATTTCGGATATCGATCCAATGATTGGTCATTGCTCCTCTACCGAACGACTCTGCCAGAGCCGCTACCGTAGCGGAGTGTCAGATACGTGCCTGGTGTTCGATATAGACCAAACCCCAGGAGCGCATCAGCTTTTGCAGCATAAAGCATTCTTCGTTATCCAGGGCGGCGCTGCCCACATGCGCTATGCCATTGGTTCGGTTGACCACTTGCCCCTTTCTGTTGTTGGCCATGAAGCTGGCATCCCGGCTCTTCTTTACCCGCCTGGCTATCTCGTCCAGGGCCCAGTCCCAGGAGACTTCCTTCCACTCCGTGGCATAGGGGGCCCGGTACAGGGGTTTGGTGAGACGTTTTGGGTTTGCCGCGGAGATCTGGTAAAGGGATGCCCCTTTGCTGCAAAGCGTTCCCTCGCTGATGACATGATCCGGATCACCCTCGATATTGATCACCTTGCCATCGATGGAGTGGACTATGGCGCCACATCCGACGGCACAGTATGGGCATATGGTGGTGCTCTCTTTGGCCGACTTTAGGTCTTTTCGCAGCGTTGCGGCATAGGCTTCAAAAGGGGAGAGATCTAATCCCAAACTGCTTGCCGCAATGCCGACCGCCGTCGCACCGGATATCTTTAAAAAGGTCCTACGGGTTAGTTTCATTTGCACATTTCACTCCTTTCTCTTGGATTTTTTTCTTAGATTCTTTAAAGGTTCCCTTGTTGCGATCACCTCCTTTCCCGGGAAAATGGAAAAGGGGCTTCAACCTGAAAGCCCCCTTTGCAAAACGGCAGGCACAAAGATTACTCTTCATACCCTATCGTCATACAAAACCCTTTGGGCCCTGTATGATCGGAGACAGTATCGTGTATTTTTCTAAAAAGTTTGATGTATTTTTTTACATAATGACATGTATTTTTTACCCGTTTCTCCTGTATATTACAAAAGAAAATTTTCACTTGTCAAGCGAAAAATTAAAATATTTGCAATTCAGACACTATATTACATACAGACACTCCGGGACTATGTTTGGGGTTACAAGGCCCAGTGCGATTGAGCCATGGCACATACAGATTTCTGCCCGAAATGCAGGAAAAAAAATAATGTCCCTGAAAAATTCTTCCAAGTGTGGGTGAAGGCAGGTCACCAGGCAATTCAAATGGCGACCTGATGCTGATTTACGGTTGGCCGCGTTATACCGCCTGTTTGGAGGGCACTATTGTCTGAATTGGAGTTAAAATAAAGCCGCGACGAATTCCTCGGCATTGAATTCCCGAAGGTCATCCATCTTTTCCCCAACGCCGATATACCGAATAGGAATGTGAAATGATGCGGTGATTCCGATGATGATCCCGCCTTTGGCCGTTCCATCCAATTTGGTGAGGGCAATCCCCGTGATCCCCAACGCCTCATTGAAGTTCCTCGTTTGGGAAATGGCGTTCTGCCCCGTTGTCGCGTCGAGAATCAAAAGGATCTCGTGAGGAGCTCCCGGGCACTCGCGTCCGACAATCCTTTTCATCTTCTTTAGCTCTTCCATGGGGTTTTCCTTGGTATGGAGCCGGCCCGCCGTGTCGATAAATACGATGTCGAAACATTTCGCCTTGGCAGCCTGGATGGTATCAAAGGCGACGGCTGAGGGGTCGGAACCCCTGGATTGTTTCACCATATCCACTTCTATCCTTTGTGCCCAGACCTCTAGCTGTTCCGCAGCCGCTGGCCGATAAGTATCCGATGCGGCAAAGAGGATTTTTTTCCCCTTGGACCTATACCTGCCCGCCAGCTTCCCTATCGTGGTGGTCTTTCCAACTCCATTGACGCCCACTACCATGATCACGAAAGGCTTTGTCCCCGAAGAGTCGATGTCTAATGGACTTTCGGCCGTCTTCAATGTGGCCAGAATAGAGTCCCTGATATATTCCTTCACCCTTTGAGGGTCACCGAGCTCGTTTCTTCCTGCCCGTTGGTGGAGGTTGTCGATCAACCGAGAGGTTGTATTCGTTCCCAAATCGGCGGTGATGAGGATTTCCTCCAGCTCTTCAAGGAGCGACTCATCGATCCCCTTCTTTCCAGAAATGAGCTGGTCGATCTGAGTGACAAAGCCGACATGGGTTTTTGAAAGCCCCTTTTTCAGCCTCTCGAAAAACCCTTCTTCTCCCATAAAAAAACCCCGTAAAGTCATGGGGATAGTATCATCTGATCTGAGCGAAGTCAAGGTATAGGGACTGCCTGGAGTATCCTGACTTTCTGAGGTTTGTCTGGTTTATCTCGTCTGTTTGGTCTATTTCGTTCGTTTGGATTCCGTTGTCCCTGAGCGTAATCCGAGGGACAAGG
>CBDUXJ010000182.1:0-5648 GCA_965371165.1 uncultured Syntrophobacterales bacterium
TTCCGAAGACGTTCAGCGGGGAGGCCGGTCTGATTTCATCCCCTCGACTGTTTGGCGTTGGGCCGAAGAAAATGCAGAACGCATTACCGGGAGGCCAATACCCCATATCTCCCAGCTCCACAACCTTCCGGGCCGAATCTTCCAATTCCGCCTGGATTGGAATGGAGAAATAAATTTCATCCCCCCATGTGTTGATCTGGGATTCAACGGGAAGACCCTTCCAGATGAGAGCGGCTGTCTCCGTTTCATTCAATTCACCATATACCTCCACTTCGCCCACCGTAACCTTAATCCTCCTACCCATCGTTTCTCCTCCTTACTCAACCCTTGCCCTACGGCCTGCCTGCCTTTTCGCAACCAATTTCCCCCGCTCCTTCCCCCTCATCGATGGGCTCGAATTCATCGTAAAGGCTCCGATCCTGAACCCCGATATCGGGGAAGATTGTTTCCAGTTCGATTTCGAAGGGTCTACCCATCCCTCCCCTTTTTCGACGGGTTTGGATCCAAATTAAGAGAAAGCCCAACACAAGCAGAAGGTAGCTTGCAGCCTCCTTGACGGCTACCTCACGGGGGGGGGGGAATGTCCCGGTCTTGAACCAACCCGTGAAGAATACCCTTAGGGTATTGATACATAAAATCCCGAGGAAAACATAATAGGCCAAAAGCGTTTTCCGAATATTCCCGATCAATGTACCTATCAACCCCCCGTGGATTCCCCTGAAATGTTTCCAACTATTGGAAATAGATCTGAGGATTTCATTTCGAACTTTCTCATCCTGCTCATGCATTTTGAGCGTTATCTGTTTATCGTTTCGAAAGAGGAGATATCTCCGAAAGAGGGTATCCATTTCTTGTGTTATCGAGTCGTAATTCCTCACATTCCTGTAAATAAAAAAGGCCATCAGGCCAACCAGCACAAGGGTAATCCATGCATCCAGTCCCAAGAGGGCCAACAGCAAGGGCTTGATGGGCTGAAGGTATGAAATGAGCCAATGTCCAAAAGGGGATTCGATCATTTTATGTAAACCGGCCCTTCCCGGTCCCTGTTGATGAGGCTGGCCGCGTATCCAGCCCCGAACCCGTTATCGATGTTGACCACGGAAACCCCTGAAGAACAGGAGTTGAGCATGGCAAGTAAGGCTGCAACCCCTCCGAAACTGGCCCCATAGCCCACGCTGGTGGGTACTGCGATGACGGGTCTGTCCACCAATCCCCCAACAACGCTTGGTAGGGCCCCTTCCATTCCCGCTACGACGATGATCACGTTGGCCGATTGGATCAACTCAGCCTTGCTAAACAACCGATGAATCCCGGAAACGCCCACATCGTATAGACGTTCCACTCGATTGCCCATCATCTCCACCGTAAGAGCTGCCTCTTCGGCCACAGGAGCGTCAGAGGTTCCTGCACTGATTACAAGAATGATTCCTTTCCCCATCAGTTCGATCTCATGATTCATCACGGTAATAATCCCGGGGATGGGGTAATAGTTTGCCTCCGGAATAGCCTTCTTAATCGCCAACCCCTTTCTTTTCCGGACCCTGGTTACGAGGGCATTATCTCCCTGCTGTTTCATTCGCTGAATGATGGATATGATTTGTTCGCTCGATTTGCCTTCGCCGAAAATTACCTCCGGAAACCCCCTCCGCAGGGCACGGTGATGATCGATGGTGGCATGACCAATATCCTCGAAGGGAAGGCCTCTCAGTGAGACCAGGGCATCATGGATTTCGATCCTTCCCGTCTTGACATCCTTGAGCAATTTCTCCAATCGCCTAACATTCATCTTTAGTGAATTCTAAGCATTCTATTCCGTAAAAGTCAAGCTATATCAGTAGAGCCAAACCTCTCCCATCGCCATTGTCCTTGACAAAGGGGTCTAAAGGGGGTAGTTTTGGCTTGAGTCGGGACCTTTTGTGAAGGAGGGGGTTCAATGAACAGCACAGGGATCGTCAGGGATGAAAGGTATATCGAGCATATTACCGATGATTATCACCCGGAAAACCCCAATAGACTCAGGTCAATCTATGGCATGCTTCAACAGAGGGATATGGAGAGCTTCTTCAGGGAGATTCCGCCGCGGTTTGCCACCAGGGAAGAACTGGAGATGGTTCACCTTCCCTCTTATATTGATATGATCGCTTCCACCTCAGGTCAACCCGCTCGCAGGTTGGACCCCGATACGGTGGCTTCTCCCAAGTCATATGAAGCCGCCTGTTTAGCAGTGGGAGGGGTATTGGAGGCCATCGAAGCAGTCCTGCAGGGAAAGTTGGATAATGCCTTCGCCCTCGTCAGGCCCCCGGGCCATCATGCCGAAAGGAATCGCGCAATGGGGTTCTGCATATTTAACAATATCGCTGTAGGGGCAAAATATGCCATTCAGACTCACGGACTCGAAAGGATCCTTATTATCGATTGGGATGTCCACCACGGAAATGGAACACAAAATACATTTTATGAGGACCCTAAGGTGTTATATTTCTCAACCCATCGTTATGGCTTCTTTTACCCAGGTACTGGGGCTCCTGCGGAAGTGGGGGCGGGAAGGGGCGAGGGGTTTACCGTGAACGTCCCCATGTCTCCTGGATGCGGTGATGCTGAATATGGAAATATCTTCCTCGACGTTTTAAAACCCATTGCGTCCTCGTATAAGCCCCAGGTAATTCTCATTTCCGCGGGGTTTGATACTTACTCTCGTGATCCCCTGGGGGGGATGAGGATGACGGAGATGGGGTACGCCCGTCTAACCAATATCACCATGGACATCGCCCAAACGACGTGCGGTGGGAAGATAATTATTGCCTTAGAAGGGGGATATGATTTGGATGGCCTGGCAACTTCCGTAAAGGCTGTATTGCAGGAACTCAGGGGGGACACGAAAATTGACATTGCCCAATGCCAAAGAAATGAGAGGAACGGGTACGAAAAGATAGATGGCGAATTAGAAAAATTGAAGGGTTATCACAAGCGATATTGGGAAAAGCTATAATTTTCTCATGTGACCATTGCCAGGAAGATGGAGGGGATCAGGAATTCACCTTCTCCTTAAGCTCCTTCCCCACCTTAAAGAAGGGAAGCCTCTTTCCTCTTACATTCACCAGTGCACCCGTTTTGGGATTTCTCCCTTTGTACGCCGCATAATTCTTCACCACGAAGCTGCCGAACCCCCGTATCTCGATCCTTTCTCCTTTGACGAGGGAATCCTTCATCCCCTCAAAGATTGTATCCACGATGACCTTTGCCACCTTCTGGGTTACATTCGCCCTTGCGGCGACCTTTAATACGAGCTCAGCCTTATTCATCTCCCTTCCTCCCATATGAGATCAATGGTTCCTCATGACCCTCAGAGTAACTCCTCCCGAATATACCCCACTGCATTTCTAAAGAAAGCCAACCCCATTCCCTCCTCAGGCAGATCCTCCCTGGTCCATCTGGGATGGTTGGTAAAATGGAGGTAAGCTTCCGGGTGAGGCATCATGCCAAAAAGCCTACCACTCTCATCACAGATGCCAGCGACGGCATCTATCGATCCGTTTGGGTTTAATGGGTAATCCATCACCTGTCGGGTAAAGGACGGATCACTATAGTGGGCCACGATGAGATTCCGCTGCTTCAATTTTTTCCTCACCTCTTCCCCGCCGGGAATGAACTTTCCCTCCCCGTGTCTTACTGGGAGATAAACTCCCTTGATCCCCCTTGTGAATATGCAAGGTGATTTCTCATCGATCTTCAGGTAGACCCATCTATCCTCGAACCTACCGGAGTCGTTGAAGGTTAACGTGACCTGCTGAGTCTCATAGCTGCCATCAAACCCCGGTATTAACCCAAGCTTAACCATCAGCTGAAAGCCGTTACAACCGCCGAAGATGAGCTTCCCCTCCTTTATGAAGCGAAGAAGTTGATCCTGAAATCTTTCCCCCCTAGTCCCCACCCTCGCATATCTGAGCCGGTTCGCCGCCGCTTTGGCAGCGCCCAGATCATCGCCATCCAAAAAACCACCGGGTAAGTTGAGAAGGTGATACTGGTCCAGCGTGACCTCACCTCGCAGGATTTCATTCATATGCACGATATCGACCACCTCGGCCCCTGCCAACCTGCATCCATGAGCCATCTCCATCTCACAATTGATGCCATATCCATAGAGAACAATGGCCTTTACCTTTTTCCTGGGCCCCATATCACCTCCCGAGGAAATATACTCCTTTATGCCTTATACCTCATACCTCATGCTCGAACGCAGTTATTGTCTTGTGGAACCTCCTCTCGAAGGCCATTCGGTTCTTGTTGGTCGTCCCCGAGACCAAAATGGTGGCTTTTCCCCTTGGGATAAGAACCCATATCCTCTGATGAGAGAAGAAAAAGGCCACCATCAAGCCCCAAACCAGGAGAATACACCCCACCCAAACGATCCATACACCCGGGTCCTTCGTTACCTGTAATCCCGTATATTCCCTTTGAGTCACATCTTTTAAGGTAAATTGATAACCATCGACGAGCTTTGGCCTCGCCTTAAACAGCCAGAACCTTTGGGGCACGGCCATGGGTTGAAAGAAGGCCATGGCTATGCCCTCCCCCAAATTATGGATTTGCGGATGAAACTTCAAAATCTGGAAAAAAGCCTTTGATTCCGGAATCCCCACCTTTTCCCCCTCATGGGCAACAACGGAGAAATTTTCCCCCCGATTCTTGCTTTCAACAGTTACGGTGATTTCGGGGATACTCCCATAGCTGGATTGATAAAACCTCAACCCGTTGAAAGTGAGGGGATGGTTCACCCGAACCTCTTTTTTCATGACTTCCCTCCCATCCTCCAAAAAGGTTAAGATGCTGATGTATTCCTTGACAAACCTTTCTTGGGCGTTCATATCGTAATAGGTGATCCTGAAGTCATCGCATCTAACCTTAAATCCCAAGGGCCTTGGCGTCGTTCCACGACGTTGTCGCGTGAAGATCCGATCAACGGTCTCCCCTTCCAGGATGTTTACGAAGCCTTTGAACCCAAACAGAGAACCGATGAGAGCGCCTAAGAAAATGATGAGGATGCTGAGGTGGGTTATGTAAGCCCCTAGCCTCGACATCCTACCCCGTTCGGCGAAGATGGTAATCGCTTCGGGTGTTTCGGAAAGGAGGGGCTTGCCGAAAATCGCTCTCGTAATAGAAGACGCCTTACCCGCCACCTCATCGGGTGATAAGGACCGTTTCACCTGCTTAGCGTAGGGGAGACTCGCACTCTGAATCTTACCGATTTCACTTTGGGGACGGGTGATCTTGCCCCAAATACGGGGGAATCGACTCGAAGAACATGAGAAGATGTTTATGGCCAGAAGGACCAGGATCCCCCTGAACCACCACGAGTGGTACATATCGAAGAGGCCCAAGAAACTCAGAAATCGATAAAGTTCGGCTCCGAAATATTGTACATACTCCATAGGGGGGGCGTTCTGTTTGATGAGGGTTCCCACAATGGAGGTCAACGCCAAGAGGATAAGGAGGAATATGCTTAATCTTACCGAGCGGAGGAGGTCCCAAAGGGGAGTTCTTCGCGTCGTTTCCGTGCCCCCTTTCTTCATGTTTATCTTCCCATCCTTTGATGATTTCGTAAAAAGTCGGGATCAGACGGCAAAGAAAAAAGATCCAGATGCAAGGCG
>CBDUXJ010000183.1:0-5569 GCA_965371165.1 uncultured Syntrophobacterales bacterium
GGCATGTGAAGAAGCTGGTGTGGTTTTGCTGGCTGGACATGACATGCGTCGGTTGGCGGGTAACCGAAAGGCAAAAGATCTCATCGACGGAGGCGCGATTGGGGACCCTATTCAGGTTGAAGCCAACTTTTCCCACGCCTTGGGATTTGAGTTGACCCCGGATAAATTTCGGTGGCGCGGAGATGACTCGGGATGTCCCGCTGGCTCGCTCATGACTATGGGCATCCATCATGTCGATACGCTCAACTATTTTTTTGGCCCGATCAAGAGCGCTTTCTCTTTTTTCAATAAGCTCTACATTGAGGCGCCTGTTGAGGATGTGACAGCGACGATTTTCGAATTCGAGTCGGGCGTTTTAGGCTACTTGGGCTCCAACTACGCTTCACCAAAGGCCAACTGGATATATGTCTACGGTACCAAAGCCAATCTCTTGTGTGTGCTCTCTCTGCCTGAGGTGCCCTTTGAAGAGTACCTGAAGATCTGGCCGGTGGTGGATCGGTATACCAAGCTTCTGCTCTTCGAAAAGGGCAAAGATGGGACACAGGATATACCCTTAACCGAGAGAGATCCCATCTTAGAAGAAATCGATGAGTTTGCTGATTGCATTCAGACTGGAGCCCGACCGGAGACCGACGGACAAGGGGCTCTAGTTGCCCTTGCTTTGATTCGGGCCGCCATCGAATCGGCTCGAACAGGGAAACAGGCGAAGGTGGAGGTCTAGGGAGAAGCACCAGGCTTCCTCTAATAAATAGTCTTGGGTTTTCCGATTATCCTATGATCTTGGAAAGGAGGATGGGTTATGGTCAAAGACATTTCTTTTATTGGCAAAGCTCATGAATATGATGCTCGCAGGGTATTTTCTCAAACCGGCGCTGACTGGCAGGAAAGGGTTCATTTTGAGCGGATGCGTGAGGACCGGCTTAATCGAGCCAAGGAACAGATGGAAATCCACGATTTGGGTGCGCTGGTGGTCTATGATGGAGCCAATATTCGTTATCTGACCGGATCTTTCCAGGGAAACTGGAAGTATAACATCTTCATCCGTTACGCAGTTCTTCCGAGGGGAGGAGAGCCCATTCTCTTTGAGACCGCTGGCTCTGACCTGGTATGTGCCAAAATGGATCTTCCCTGGATGGAGGGGAGAATCCGTCCGGCCATTACCTGGAAGTGGTCTGAGAGTGCCCAAGAATATATGGTGAACCGCATGGTCGACAGCGTCCTCGAGGTGCTCCGTGAACACAAGGTTGAGAAGGAACGGATTGGAATCGATTCTCTAGACATGGCCTCATTAACCGCATTTCAGAGCAAAGGGATTGATGTGGTTAATGCGTGGCCGGCCATGTCGGCTGCCCGCGTAGTGAAAACCCCAGATGAAATCGAACTCTTGAAACAATCTGCTGCCATTGGCGATGCCGCTATGTATAAGGCCCGGTACGAATGGGCCAAACCAGGAATCACCGAGCGGGAACTGTCCGGGAAAATGTCCGAGTACATGTATTCCAAGGGATGCGAGATCGTTTACGAAATCATTGTCGCTTCCGGTGGGAATACCAGCCCTTACCGACGCTGGCCTACCGACAAGATCATTCGTCAGGGAGATCTGGTGATCATTGACAACAACACGGTAGGGCCCTCAGGCTATTTTGTGGACTACGTGCGCTGTTTCAAAGTGGAGGCCAAGCCTACACCAAAGGAAAAGGATCTGTATAAGGAGTGCTATGATTCCCTTCAAGCCGGTATCGAGATGATGAAGCCCGGCAACACGACTAAGGACGTGGCTGAAAAGTTTCCCGTTTACGACGATGACAAGTATGGTACCGTCACCCTTCAACAGTTTGCCCATTCCATCGGCTTGACCCTCTATGAGGGAATGTGGATCTCCCGAGCTTACTCCCTTGAGTACCCTGTAGAGATCAAACCCCACATGTATTTCGCCATCGAAACCTTTGCAGGACACCCTAATCTAGAGCAGACAGCCAGACTGGAGCAGGACATGCTGGTAACAGATACGGGGCATGAGATGTTCACCCTTTTCCCCTTCGAGGAGGATTTCTTGACCTAGTTCAACTCCTCAACTCGACGAGATTTCTTCGAGAGGATTGACTCCGGTTATTTTTCTTCCCCGAGGGATCAATGATCACGATCGGATTGCTGGCATGGCAACCAGCGGGTAAACGGGTTTCTTCAACAAGCGATGTTGTCCCTCCTTGGCTGCCATTGGACGGAGAGGATATTTGCGCCTTTGGGAGGTTCACTGAGGGGGATGCCCATTTTTGAGTTTCAAGGGATTTCTTTTCTTCAACGGGGTGCCAAATGAAAGGAGTATGTGGAAGGCTGCTTGAGATTGATTTGACCCGGGGAAAGACAAAAAATCTTTCCATCCCTGATGAAATGTTTGAAAAGTACCTGGGAGGAAGGGGTCTGGGGGCACGGTTGTTGTTCGATGCGCTTCCGGCAAAAACAGATCCACTCTCCCCGGAAAATCTACTCTTTTTTTTGACGGGGCCCCTTACCGGTAACTTGGCCCCCGGTTCGTCTAAATTTGTTGTTGTCACCAAATCGCCCCTGACCCATGGGTGGTGCGATAGTTATTCGAGCGGAAGATTGTCGGTTGAGCTCAAGAAGGTGGGCTATGATGGCATGGTTATTCGCGGAAAATCAAACCATCCTTGCTACCTGAGGATCGATGACAGCGGGGTCGATATAAGGGGGGCTGACTCGATTTGGGGAAAGGACAGCTTCGAGACCGAAAGAATTCTCAAGGAGAGTGAGCAAAATCCTAAAGTCGGCGTTACTTCGATCGGTCCAGCCGGGGAGAGGCTTTGCAAATTTGCCTGTATAAATTCCGACTTGTATCGCCAGGCCGGGAGAGGAGGTGTCGGGGCCGTCATGGGCTCAAAAAACCTCAAAGCCATCGTGATCAAGGGAACCGAAAGTGTTAAACTCCATGATCGTAAAAAACTGATCGATCTGAACAAAGAGTTCGCCCGGCGGTCGCGAAAAAGCGAGGTATCCCAATCCAGGATGAAATATGGGACTCCCCTTACGCTCAACATTACCCACGCAGGAGGGATCTTGCCCACGAAGAATTTTCAGTTCGGCACATGGGAAAAGGCCTTGGATGCGATCGATGCAGAGGGGGTTCATAGGAAGGTCATTTCCCATAAGGCTTGTATCTCTTGCTTCACGCCGTGTGGCTTGGTGACCCAGGTTTCCCAGGGTAAATACCGTGGAACTACGGTTGAGGGGCCGGAGTATGAAACGCTCTCAATGTTTGGATCCAACCAACTGATCGATTCGCTGCCCGCAATTATCCAAGCCAATGTGCTGTGTGATAAATTGGGACTGGACACGATATCAACGGGAAATGTTATCGGTTTTACCATGGAGTGTTTCGAAAGGGAATTGATTTCACCGGCTCAGACTGGAGGGCTGGAGATTCGCTTCGGAGATAGCGAATCGAGTCTTGCAGCCATAGAGATGATCGCCGCTCGGAGAGGGTTCGGGGACATACTCGCGGAGGGAGTCAGGAAAATCTCGGAGCATATTGGAGAGGGTTCTGATCGCTTTGCCATGCACGTAAAAGGGATGGAATTCCCAGGCTACGAGCCCAGAGGTACCTTCGGTTCTGCCCTCTCGTATGCCGTGAGCCCGAGGGGGGCGTGCCACCGCAGGGCGTGGCCTCCTGCCAAGGAAATACTCGGGGACTATCCGCCCTATACGGTGGTAGGTAAGGCGGAAATGATAAAGGAATCATATGATGAGAGGTGCATTCTCCATTCGCTTTTGGTCTGCGATATGCCGGCCAGTCAAATTCCCGTACCTCTTGAGGGTTATTCACAGTACTTCCAGGCCGCGACGGGAAAATCGTTATCCGTGGAAGATTTCCGGACGATTGCGGACAGAGTGGAGACATTGATAAGGATGTTTAATCTGAGAGAAGGATTAACCAGAAAGGACGACACGTTGCCTTACAGAACTCTCTTTGAGCCTCTACCGGATGGCCCGGCCAAGGGGCAATGTATCGGAGAGGAGAATCTCAACCGCATGCTCGACGAATACTACGAAACCAGGGGTTGGGATTTATCGGGAGTGCCAACCCAAGAGACGCTCAAGAAGTATCAACTCTGAAAGGGGTCCTGAGGATTTCGTAATTCAGATGAATGTCATCATTAATGTGATTGGTCCGGAAATCACTCTGAAACAGGAGATTGCCTTGGATCTTGTATCTCCAACAATAAAAGACGTGGTAAGGAGCCTTTTGGATCAACACAAGGGTCCGTGGGAACGTATTATAAAAAATGATCTGTCACTGTCGGAAGGTTGCGTCGTCTTGGTGAACGGGAGAAACATCATGTCTCTTGAGGGGTTTGAAACTCCGATACAAGAGGGAGATGAGATTACCTTTACGGTGCTCGTGGCCGGGGGGGTAAATCCGCCTATTCCATGCTGCTTTTGAGGATTTTTTGCCTCAGGTCTTGAAAAATTGAGAACGGGAAAAGGAGCAAAAATGAGGGCAATGGTCTTACATCAGTTAGGAGGTCCGGTAGTACTCGAAGAAGTTGATACCCCACGTATTGGTCCTTCCGATGCACTGGTTCGCGTCGGGGCGACGGGCGTGGGATTGACGGTTGTCATCATGAAAGGCACCCCAGGGCGGGTTACGAGTTATCCGAGAATATTGGGCCATGAAGTAGCGGGTGAAGTCGTTGATGTAGGTAGTGAGGTACGAAATGTGAAAAGTGGGGACCGGGTTGTCTGTCATTTTTACCTGACATGCAAAGCTTGCAGATTTTGTAGAAGTGGGAGAGAGACACTCTGTGAGAATTTCGGCGGAAACGTAGGTATGGCCTGCGATGGAGGTTATGCGGAATACATGAAGATTCCAGCGCTTAATCTCTGTCTGCTCCCCGAGGAAATCCCCTTTGTTGAGGCTTCCATTATCTCGGATGCGGTTGCTACCCCTTTTCATGCATGCACGAAGGAGGCCCAGGTCAGGCCCGGCGATGACGTCTTGATCATCGGTGCCGGGGGGGGCGTCGGAATCCATGCGGTGCAAATGGCAAAACTGTGTGGTGGAAGAGTCCTGGCAGCAGATCTCTCCATGGAAAAACTCGAACTGGTAAAAGAGTTGGGAGCCGATGAAATCATTGATTGCAAAGAGACCAATTTGTCGAAAGAAGTTGAGAGATTAACAGATGGAAAGGGAGTGGATGCAGTCCTGGATTTTGTCGCGTCTTCTCAAACACTGGAAGCCGGTTTTGAAAGTCTGGGAACAGCAGGTAGACTCGTCATCTTGGGGTATCGTCCTCCTGCGGTCTTCAAGGTGCAGCCTACTTTTAAGGTTGACCCATTAGTCGTTTTATATAAGGGGCTCGAAATCCATGGATCCCGATATGTATCCATGGCAGAGCTAATTGAAGCAGTAAAGATTGTAAAACAAGGCAAAATCAAGCCCATCGTTACCCAAACCTTTCCTCTGGAAGAAGCCGAAAAAGTCCACCGGTTGGTGCAGGAAAATAGAATTACGGGCAGGGCCGCGTTAGTCATTTAGATAAGAAAATCACGC
>CBDUXJ010000184.1:0-5564 GCA_965371165.1 uncultured Syntrophobacterales bacterium
ATCCGCCCCCACCTCCAGGGATTTTTCGGCATCCCATGGGCTGAGGACTCCCTTCAACACCAGTGGCCTTTTCACCGCGTCCTTGATCTCCCTGAGTTCACCAACGGAAATCGGGGTGCAACCCGAGGCCAAAATCTGATCATAAATCTTCGTCCCCTGCCCCGCATCGATCTCCACGCCCACGGCGGTCACTCCGGCCCTTTCCGCCGTCTCTATCTCCTGAAAGATCTTCCTCCTGTCCTCATAGGGCTTGACCGTTTGGACAAGGGGGACCCCCGTCCCAACGAGTTCGTCCAGGTTCTTGGGAAGGGGAGACCCGGTCCACATCATCGATCCCGCTTCCCTCATCCCCTGAGCCACTTGAAGGAGTCCATCTTCCGCGATCTGAGGAATGGGCATGGTCACGGAGGACATGGTTATGGGCGTTTCAAGCTGTACCCCCATCAGGGTTGTCTCCGTAAAGGCCGGCTTTGAACCGATGGCCTTCTGGAGGAACTTAAACCGCTTGAAAATCTCCTCGTTATGCCCCAGAACGAACTCCGTCTCCACACCTTGGACGTAGAAGAGAAGTTTCTTCTTTTTCAGGTTTTCAGTTCCTTTTTCGTAGATTTCCGACAGTTTCATCGTTTCGCCTCCCTTTTCTGGATTGTATTCTACGTTCTTAACTTGATCAAGCCCTGCGTACAAAACGCTTCTCGAGTTTCCCGAGATTCTGGAGAACACCATTGTCCACGACCGCATTTGCTGGAGAAATGGAGTACACTTCAAGGGTGATTTCTATCATATTCGACTTATCCTATCTACATGGAATGATGGAATATTGGGCATCAAAAACGGAAGAAGCTTATTAATTCTTTTTCTTCTTCTCAACCCATCATTCCAGTATTCCATTATTCCAATATTGCAGTTGGGGTGAAGCCCCTGAGTCATTATGTGATCAATAAGTTACAAAAATACTTCATAATAAAACTCACGAAATTCCAGAAAACACTTTCATTGGCCGAAAATATCCTTTATCATAGACGAAAAAAATTTTAAGTCCAAATCTTTTATTCTTGACAGTGGAGGCACCGGTGAATCTTAAAGCCCTGTTCAAACCGAAAACCTTGGCCGTCATCGGCGTTTCCTTACATAATGACCGGCATCCGGCCAACGTCATCTACTACAAAAACAGCCTTCGGTTCCAGGCCGAGGTGTTTCCCGTAAATGACCGGGGGGGTATCCTTCAGGGGGAAACGGTCTATGCTAGCATCTCAGATGTTCCCGAAAAGATCGATCTGGCCTTGATCGCCGTCCGCGCCGAAATGGTTCCCAATATCATGGCCGAATGCATCCAAGCCGGAGTGGGTGGAGCGGTAGTTATCTCCGGGGGGTTTGCTGAAATCGGCCGAAAGGATCTGCAGGACCACATGGTATCCCTGGCCACGGAAGCGGGTTTTCCCTTCATTGGACCCAACTGCCTGGGGATCTATGCCCCTCCCTATATGGACACCTTTTTCCTTCCCAGCGAACGAATGGTAAGGCCTGATAAGGGTAGAGTTGCCCTGGTCAGTCAAAGCGGGGGAATCCTTGTGGATCAGATGACTAAATTTGCCGATGAAGGTATTGGCCTTTCCCTAGCGATAGGCATTGGGAATAAGGCTCTGATCCGAGAGCTGGACCTGCTTAGATATTTTACCCATGACCCTGAGACGGAGGTCATTGCTTTCTACGTGGAGGGTTTCGAGAAAAACGGGGGCAGGGAATTCGTTTTGGCAGCAGGCCGATGCCCAAAGCCCGTAATTGTTTTAAAAGCGGGCAAAAGCCCCGGGGGAAGCCGAGTCATTTCCAGCCACACAGCCTCAATGGCCGGGGACTACGAGGTGTTCTCCGAAGTGGTCGCTCAGTATGGCGTGGTGGAGGCCAGAAATGAATTTGAGTTGCTCTCCTTCTGCGAAGCCCTGAGCTGTTACAATCAGTCCATTGAAGGTAAGATCGGTATCGTCACCGCTAGTGGGGGGCACGGAGCCCTGGCCGTAGACTCCTGTTTCTCCCATGGTCTTTCCGTGCCGACTTTATCGGATCAACAGCAAGCTGAAATCAAGGAACACGTTTCACCGCGGGTGCGAACAATCGCCTCCTTTAACAACCCCATTGATCTAACGGGCAGCGCCGTGGATGCTGATTTTATCACAGCGGCTAAATTCCTGGCCGGCTATCAGGAAGCTGACTGTGTTCTCATACTGCTTCTGCCCTATACGCCTGGGGTTACCTCGGATTTGGCAGCCCGATTAAGCCAGATTTATCGGCAAGCAGGTAAACCGTTGATCGCCTACGTGCCCCATGTGGAAAAATACCGTATATTCATTGAGGGGTTTGAGTTCAACCGAATACCGGTCGCCCACTCCATTGAGGGGGCGGTACACATGGCTGAGGCCATGAGGAGGTGGAAACCTTATTGAAGAAAGGTATAAGGGACATACTTTCTGCTTCAAAGGATGTGGGATGGGTCTTGGAACCTCAGGCCAAGCGCCTCTTTTCCATGGCAGGCCTGGAAGTTCCTCGATTCACTTGGTCGACCACGGTGGAGGAGGCAGTTCAGTATGCCCATGAGATCGGTTACCCCATAGTTGCGAAGGTGGTTTCTCCTCGGATTGTCCATAAATCAGATAGGGATGGCGTGGCGGTTGGCATCGATAGTGATGGGAAGTTGACCGAAACCTTTACCCGATTTAGCCGGATGGAGGGCTTTGTCGGTGTGCTGGTTGAGGAGATGATGTCGGGCGTAGAATTAATGGCCGGTGCCAAGATCGATTACCAATTTGGGCCGGTGATCCTGCTGGGAATTGGTGGAACCGGGGTGGAGATCTATCGAGATATCGCCTTGAGGATGGCACCTCTCCGCGAGAGGGATGTCGAATCGATGGTAAAGGGTCTTAAGGCAAGCCGGCTTCTGGAGGGTTACCGGGGTTCAGAGCCAATCAACCTAAGCGAATTGATCGGGCTTCTCGTCACCTTCTCCGATTTGGTTATGGACCTTGAAGAGTTTATCGAATCGATCGATCTTAACCCGGTTATCTGTTCGTCAACCAAGTGTGTCGTGGCGGACGCGAGAATCATGCTCAAGGAATGGGAAGAAAAACCATAGATTCGGTGGCACAAAAAAGATTTCATTACATCGGGGGGATCGCTATCCTTCTCATCGCCTCCCTCTGGTTGTTTCCCTCACATCTGACAGCGAGGGAAGAATACGCTGCACAGACGGACAAGGACTGTGAGACCTGCCATAAAACTCCCGGGGTTGGGCCGGATTTAACGCACTATGGGCAGGCCTTTCGAAGGGGAGGACACCAATATCCCATCCCGGCAGAAGCCTTCAAGGCACTTTCCCGCTTTAAACGGATCGTCCGCTTTTTCATCGGATATTTCCACATTGCCGCAGGCGTCATCTGGTTCGGAACCATCTTTTATGTCCATATATTCATCACCCCCCAGGCCCTCACCCGGGGGCTCCCCAGATCGGAGTTGATTCTGGCCTGGGTGTGTGCCACAATCACTGGTATTACTGGTTTCCTCCTGACCACAGCCAGACTCAGGGCTTTGTCGCAACTCTACACGACGAAGTTCGGAATCATCCTGTCCGTTAAGATCATTCTCTACCTCTTGATGGTGGGCATCGCTCTCTTCACCACCATCGTGATCCGGAAAAAACTGAAACGGGAAATCAGCCAGCAGGAGACTAAAGATCTGACCGGGGGAATTTTTACCCACACGGACTTGCTTTCCTTCAATGGAACCGGCCAAAAACCGACCTACATCGCCATAGGAGGGGATGTCTATGATCTCTCTGGGAGCCCCACATGGAAAGAGGGACGGCACATGGGGCAGCACTTCGCGGGCAGGGAACTGACCGATGATCTTTTAGGGGCTCCCCATGGCCGTGAAGTTCTCGACAAGTTCAATAGGGTGGGGAGGCTCTGGAAAGGGGCTAGAGAGACCTCTCCTTGGGTCAGCGCCACGAGGAAAACCTTCATCTATCTGGCCAACTCCGCCCTTGCAATTTCATTTCTCATCCTCCTCTGTATCGCCCTGTGGAGGTGGGGATGAGGGGAGATCCCGAACTGGGCTTTCGCTTGGGAAGTCAAAGGTTTAAGGAAGAAGCCTCCTTTTCTCAGCGGGGACAACGCCCGGGATAGGAAACTACTCGGCGATTATGCGGGGATGGCTCCTTGGGAACTCCCACGACGCGTCTCACGGATTTTCTTTGTTAACGATGCCTTGAGGTCCTACCCCTTCCCGCTCGAGCTATTCTATTATTCACTTTACTCCAGGAGGGCGTGATGAGAAAGCTTTCCTCCATATTCCCAATCATCCCGATAAACTTTTTCATCGGCACCGAAAAGGTAAGAACATCCTCGGGAACGCACGGCCGGGCCGAGACGTCAAACATCCCGATGACGCATCGCGGACGCGTAGAGTCCTTTTCCAGATAAGGATACTGCACAATTGAGCCGCAGCCGGCGGCAAAGGGCGCAAAAACCCCGTTTGTTTCGGCCTCATCGAAGTTCGCGAGGGTAAAAAGGCCGGAGAGAACATCAGGCCGTCCGAAGAAGACCACCACGTCGGGATCCTCTGAGCGCTCGAGCCGGTCCCATCTCTTGAAGACTATAAACCTACCCGGTGCCTTGAACTCCGGTAACTTTTCCACCACCTCTCTCACTAACGCCGGTGATTTTTTGTAGCGCTCGCCTTCAAGTTTCCCAGGAATACCGCAGGAGAGGAAATATTCGAAGTTCGGCATAACCTCTTCTGCAAATCCAAGATACCTCTTCCCACCGCCGCAGCCGATCGAATCGGCGTCAAAGCAGAGAGGATTTCCCCTTTGCACCTTTGACAAATCGGCGATTATACACCTATGCCCTGAAGGGGGTTCCGCCATCTCAGCCCGTCCTCCCTCATCGGTGTAATAAAACGCAATAGGTAGCTCTGCCCCATTAAAGAATTTTTCCCAGAGCATGATAAATTTTTCCTTAATCTCCTTATCCATAAGATTCCCTCCATATCCATATATGAACAAGATTATCATATTTCCCGCCGAAGAACCACGGATCGAATTCATACATTGGACTTTACCCAAAGCTGGTTGGAAAATAAATAAAAAATCACAGTTTTCGGCCAAGGCCCTATGGTGAAAACTCCCCGATTTGCCTCCTCTTGGCCTCCACCAAAGGTTCAAATTTCCCCTCGGGACACGGATTTCATCTCGTGGGATGATCTGCCGGCAGGGAAGGTGTTATAATGTCCCTATGTATACCTTTGAACCGAGAAATAGGACCTTATTGGATGATCCAAAGAGGCTCTCCTTTCAGAATCCCGATTTGAGTCTCTCCGAGGCTCGGATGAAGCCGGGAGAGATGGCAGACATCGGCTGTGGGACGGGCTTTCTTACGTTCCCCCTTGCAAATCGTGTTGGTGAAAATAGTCACCTGAACGCGGTTGACACCTCTGCCACCATGCTCAAGAAGGAGGGTCTTCGGTGATCGGTCTTTCAACGGCGTGGCTAACTGAAAGAGGGGGCATAACGG
>CBDUXJ010000185.1:0-5500 GCA_965371165.1 uncultured Syntrophobacterales bacterium
CCTGCGGAGGAGGCGGAGAAATTAAAGAAGAAATACGGATGTGCCCTGGTCTCCATGGTGAAGAAGGAGGAGATGGTAGAGGTCCCCAGTGTTGGTGGAAGAAAGTCTCGGACCCTTTCCCGGCAGACCCTAACGGAGATCATCGAACCCCGAGTGGAGGAGATTCTAACGCTGGTCCAAGGGGAGATCGTGAGATCGGGTTACGCAAACCTCATCGGTTCAGGGATTGTCCTGACGGGGGGAACGGCCATCATGGAAGGGATGCCAGAGGTTGCCGAACAGATTTTTAACCTTCCGGTGAGAAGGGGATACCCCGTTGGGATAAGCGGCCTGGCGGACTTGGTGAATAGCCCCATCTTTGCAACGGGAGTCGGATTGGTCGTCTATGGAAGCAGAAATCGATCCAAGAGCCGATTCCGAATAGGTGAACCCAATATCTTCGCTAAAGTGAGTCGCCGCATGAGGGATTGGTTCGGTGAGTTCTTTTAACAAAACTGACCTACAGGGAGGCGTGAAATGATCGAATTCGATGAGAACAAGAATGTAGCTGCTAAAGTGAAAGCCATCGGTATTGGAGGGGGGGGTTGTAATGCCATCAATACCATGATCTCGTACAGGCTCACGGCTGTCCAATTCATCGCGGCCAATACCGACGCCCAAGCCTTGGCGGCGAGCAAGGCACCAATTAAGCTCCAGCTGGGGGCCAAGATCACCAAGGGATTGGGTGCTGGTGCGAACCCCGAAATCGGGAGAAAGGCAGCCCTGGAGGACATTGACATGATCAGGGATTCCCTAGGGGGGGCGGATATGGTCTTCATCACCGCAGGTTTGGGAGGTGGTACCGGAACCGGTGGTGCTCCCATCGTTGCGGAGGTGGCAAAGGAAATGGGCGCCCTCACCGTGGCCATCGTAACCAAACCCTTCCTCTTCGAAGGCAAGAAACGAATGAAGCAAGCCGAGGAAGGAATCATCAACTTGCGGATGACCGCGGATACCTTGATTACCATCCCCAACCAGAGACTCCTGGGCATCAGTGGAAAGAGCATGTCCTTGCTGGAGGCCTTCCAGACGGCCGATGAGGTGCTGCTCCATGCAGCCAAAGGCATATCCGATCTGATCGCGTTTCATGGCCTCATCAACCTCGATTTTGCCGACGTAAGGACCATCATGTCGGAGATGGGAATGGCCTTAATGGGAACAGGCCTCTCATCAGGTGATAACAGGGCGGTGGAGGCAGCCCAGAAGGCCATCTCCAGCCCCCTCCTAGAGGACATCTCCATCGAAGGGGCCAAAGGGCTTCTCATCAATGTCACTGGCAACTCCTCCATGACCCTCAACGAGGTCAACGAGGCATCGGTGCTGATACAGAAGGAGGCCCATGAAGACGCCAATATCATATTTGGGGCCGTCATCGACGAAAAAATGGAAGAAGAGATACGGGTAACGGTAATTGCCACTGGTTTTGGCAGAATGGAGGAGCGAATGCTTCCCCACCTGAAAAAGGTGTCCCCCATCTCCTTTTCGCTCAGGGACAACTTGGAAGTCCCTACCTATTTGAGGATGGAAAGGGAAAAGTCGCAGGAGGTGAAGCCCGAGGGATTTGATGAGCTCTCCTCATCTGACGAGGAACAATATGACATCCCGACCTTTCTAAGAAAGCAAGCGGATTAACCCCTAGTTTCCGGCGGGAAAGGGGCATCGCGGACCGACTCGATGAATACTCCCCCCGGCAAAAAGGCCCCTTCTCCCCAGGGTGACCATGTCTTGGAAACTCATCCAGAGGGCAAAAAAACGGCTCTCAGAGGAAAGAGGAACCATCCGCAAGGAGTGGAGTGCGAAGACGACCTTTTGCCTCGCCTTCCCGAACCGGTACTACACCGGCATGTCCAACCTCGGGTTTCAAACCCTCTATCACCAATTGAACCAATTGGAGGACATCGTCTGCGAAAGGGCCTTTCTCCCTGATAGAGAAGAAATTCCCGAATATAGAAAGACGGACACGGCCCTCTTCTCCCTGGAATCACAAAGACCCCTTTATGATTTCGATATCCTCGCCTTTTCCATTCCCTTTGAAAACGACTATCTCAACATCCTCACCATTTTGGAGATGGGCAAAATCCCTCTATTAAGGAAGGCCAGAAATGACTTCCACCCCTTGGTAATCGCGGGGGGTGTCGCCGTTTTTTTAAATCCAGAGCCCCTTTCTGATTTCTTCGACTCCTTTCTCATCGGTGAGGGGGAAGAGGTCCTCCCGGAGTTCCTGAGATGCTTCGAGGAAGCCAGATCCGAGGGGAAAACTCGACGAGAGTTCCTGGAGAAAACGGCGGCAATCAAGGGAGTATACATCCCCCAATTCTATCAGGTCCGGTATTTCAATGAAGGTCCGATCAAAAGCTTCACGCCCAAGGACAACTACCCCAGACGAATTCAAAAGAGGTGGGTTCGGGATATCAATCGCATCCATACCACTTCCACCCTATTCACCCCCCATACCGAGTTCAATGATATGGCTCTGGTGGAGGTGAACCGGGGTTGCCCCAGGGGATGCCGCTTCTGCGCTGGCTGTTTCATATACCGTCCCTTTCGGAATAGAACCCTGGAAGATCTAAAAAAGGACATCCAGGAGGGTTTAACCCATGAGAGGCGCATCGGGTTGATGGGCTCAGCGGTTTCGGACCATCCCCAATTAAGGGAGATATGCCAATCCATCCTCGATCTAAAGGGAACAATCTCCATTGCCTCCCTTAGGGCGGATTCCATTTCCGAAGATCTCATCACATACCTCAAGGCGAGCGGGCATAAGACCATCTCCCTGGCCCCGGAAGCGGGCTCGGAGAGGCTCAGGCGGGTGATCAAGAAGGGGGTTGAGGAGATGGACTTGCTTCGTGTTGTGGAGACCATCGTAAAGACAGGCATTCCCAATATCCGCCTATATTTCATCATAGGCCTCCCTACGGAAACGGACCGCGACATCGATGAAATCGTCGGACTCACCAGGCGAATAAAGCATATCTTCTTGAAAGTCGGCCGGGATCGAAAACGGCTCGGTCGGATCGTGCTCAGCATCACTCCCTTCATCCCAAAACCCTCAACCCCTTTCCAATGGGCCCCTTACGAAGAGATCAATTCGTTGAAGCGTAAGCTAAAGCTCATAAAAAATGAACTCCGCAGGGAGGGAAACGTCCAGGTGATACACGATCTCCCCAAGTGGGGATATATCCAGACACTTCTATCCCGGGGAGACAGACGGGTGGGAAAGATCCTCTTGGCTGCACATTACAATGGCGGCAATTGGCGGAAGACTTTCAAGGAAATAAACCTGAATCCCGACTTCTATGTTCACCGCAAGAGGGATTTGGATGAAATCTTACCCTGGGATTTCATCGATCACGGGGTAGGCAAGGATCACCTGCAAAGGGAATATCTTGAGGCCTTGAGCGGAGGCAGGGGATAGGAAAATATCCATGGCTATGAAGGGGGCATATAAGTACTCCGTTGTCCCTGAGCGCAAATTCATCTTTCTAACTGCAGCACCCAAACTCGGCCGGAAGGGGTAAGTATTCCCCGCCGTTCGGCTGAGCCCTTCGGTCTGCCCTCGGCCATGAGCCCTCGGCGTGAGCTCGGTCGAACGCTCGGGCCGAATGGAGCTCAGGGTCGAAGACTCACGACGAAGCCTGCGAACCTCGAAAGGGTTACTTCGGAAGCATTGAAGCGAAGGGACAAGGGAGTACTCAAGAAGCTCAGGAGCACCAGGAAAATATCCCATTGAATAATTTCTCTCGCAAAGGATAACATATCGGCGATGGAGGAGAAACGTCTATTACAAGAGTTGGAGGAGATAGCGGAGAAGCTCTCCATTGCGGTCCAGTACGATGATTTGCTGGGAATGGATTTCAACGTTAGGGGGGGGTTGTGTAAACTCAGGGGAAAGAATGTAATCATCTTGGACAGGAGAACGCCCCCAAGGGAGAGGATAGATCTCTTGGCCCGGGCGCTGAGCCAGTTCGATCTCTCTTCCATTTCCATGAAGCCGTATGTCCGTCTGATCATTGGAGACGGTTCAGAAACCCAGGATAAAGGAACCCGGAGGAATCTTTGAAAAACTCGCTCTTCGCTGCTCAAAATATTCGGGTATATGAGAGAATACAAGCAAATTCCAAATACTAATTTCTAAACTCTAAACAAATACAAAGCACTAATGATCAAATGACCAAAACGTTTAGGATTTAATGCTCTTTTGAGTTATGCGGAACTTTGCAAGAAGCTATATAGAGAATATGCAGGGCCCTAACTGCATGACTGCAACACTGCAGAACCGCAACTGCAACGTTTGAGCAGTAGAGAGCGAGTTTTTCAAAGATTCCTCATATCATTGGGGACAGCTCGGGGGAAACTTTTGCGTTGGAAATCGCCGTGAAGATTGAAAAGATCTCCTTTTCAAGCCATGGGCAAGCAGTGGTAGGGTCGCTTCATCTGCCGGACATTGAAAAGTCTCCCTGCGTAATTGTCTCCCATGGGCTCTTCAGCAACAAGGATAGCGAAAAGTATATCTCGCTCGGGGATCGATTTCCTCGAAAGGGGATAGCCCTCCTCAGGTTCGACTTCAGGGGGTGCGGGGAAAGCAAGGGAAAAATCTCGGAGAGCACCATATCGGACCGTTTAGAAGATCTGAACATGGCCATCGGATTTGTGAGATCACATCCCCGGGTCGGCCCCCGAATTGGCCTCATGGGAAGCAGCTTGGGCGGCTACATCTCCCTGATCAAGACCGCAGGGGAGGACGATATTCGGGCAGTGGTAACGTGGGCAACTCCCTTCAGCCTCCTTGGCCTTGAGGGGAAGAGGGGACAAGGAGAAATGGTCTTCCTTGGCGAGGAGTTCTTCCACGACATAAAAACTCATGATCTCACCCCCATCCTGGGGAAGATGGCCAACTGCCTGGTGATTCACGGGGATCGAGACGAACTAGTTCCCGTGGAACAAGCCCGAATCATATATGAATATCTCAATGAGCCGAAAAAAATGGAGATCATCGAGGGGGGTGATCACAGACTAACCCATCCGGATCATCGCGAAAAGGCAATTGAGACGACCCTGCAATGGTTTGAGAGATATCTGTAGGATCGAATGAACAAGCCGATCCATCAGGAGGGGGAATCATGAAAGTATGCCACCGGTGTGAAAAGGAACTCGATGCGACCGATCGGGTTGGTAGAAGCGCTACATGCCCCCACTGCGGGAGTTACCTCCATTGTTGCCTCAACTGTTCTCTTTACGACCCCTATGCCCACAATCAGTGCCGCGAACCACAGAGCGAATATGTCTCGGACCGGGAAAAGGTAAACTTCTGCGACTTCTTTACTTTCGGGGAATCGGAACCCGATGGAAAAAGGGCAGAAGAGGCCGCCAAGGCGAGGAAGGCCCGGGAGGAATTGTTCAAAAAGTAACGTTGACGGCTTCGTAAAAAGTCCATCTGCCATTCGACAGGCTCATGGCCCTG
>CBDUXJ010000186.1:0-5452 GCA_965371165.1 uncultured Syntrophobacterales bacterium
GACGTTTTTATGCCCTTCCCCAATCTCCCCAGCTCTTTAAACAGCTCCTCATGATTTCGGGGTTTGATCGATATTTTCAGATTGTCAAGTGTTTCAGGGACGAGGACCTCCGTATGGATCGACAACCCGAGTTTACCCAGATCGATATAGAGATGTCTTTCATCGGTGTCGAGGATATCCAGAGGACGATGGAGGAGATGATGGCCTTCATCTTCAGGGAAGTCCTAGACTTAGATCTTTCCATACCCTTCCCCGTTCTCGGTTATGACGAGGCCATGGACCGTTATGGGACTGACAAACCGGATCTCCGGTTTGGCTTGGAACTGAAGGAGATTTCCGATTTGGTGGAGGAATCCCGATTTGGCATTTTCAGGGAAGTGGTGGCCGAAGGGGGTATCGTCAAGGGGATTACCGTGAAGGGAGGGGCTGCCCTTTCGCGGAAGGAGATGGACGATTTATTGAACTTCGCCCAGGCATGTGGGGCTGAGGGCTTGAGCTGGATTAAGGTAGTTTCGGGAGGGTGGCAGTCCCCCATCGGTAAATTCTTTGAGGAATCCTCAAAAAGGGCGATTTCCGAAAGAATGGCCGCTGAGGAGGGGGACTTAATGCTCTTTGTGGCCGCCGATCGAGGGCTGGTCAATCATACCTTGGCAAATTTGAGACTCCATCTGGGAGGGAAATTGGATTTAATCCCTTCGGAGGCCTATCGGTTCGTCTGGATTCGAGATTTTCCCCTCCTGGAGTACAGCGAGGAGGAGGGTCGGTTCGTGGCCGTTCATCACCCCTTCACCGCGCCCAGGGATGAGGACATTCCAATGTTGGAAGATCATCCGGAGGACGTGAGGGCCAAGTCATATGATCTGGTTTTGAACGGGATGGAGATCGGGGGAGGGAGTATTCGGAATCACCTCATGGAAGTTCAGTCCACGGTTTTCAGGAAGTTGGGTATCGGCGAAAAGGAGGCGCACAGGAGATTTGGGTTCTTGATGGAGGCCCTGAAGTACGGCCCCCCGCCCCATGGAGGGATCGCCTTCGGTTTCGATCGAATCGTCATGATACTGAGCGGCTCCGAGTCTATTCGCGAGGTGATAGCCTTCCCGAAGACGCAGAAGGCCACCTGTTCCTTAACCGATGCCCCCGCGGAGGTTGATCCGAAACAACTGGATGAACTCTTCATCAAGGTGAAGCCGGTGGCCTAAGGTCTTCGACCCATGCGCTCCCCGAGGACGTAGGCGGCATCCAACAATGGATACAGCGGGTTGTGAAGATGACGAGAAAGGGAATGGGCTTTTTTCGAGCATAAGAGGACATCCTTCGAAAAATTTGATCTTCACGAAGGAGCGGAACCGAACCTCTATCGGAATATCTCCACCTATCAGGAGGCCTGCAAGATTGAATTCGACCATAAGGATGTCTTTATTGATCCCTCCGAGGAGATTTTCATCACGGGTACCACCTTCCGAGATGGCCAACAGGCCAGGTCCCCATGTACGGTGAAACAGATTGTGGATCTCTTCGTAATGCTTCACAGATTAGGCGGTCCAAACGGAATCATTAGGCAGTCGGCCCTTGGGACCAATTATCAAGTTTAAATCTTTGGCAGGCCAATACATCCTTAAGGATAAGAAAGTTAGCCTCCTCAAGGTAATTCGGATGGAGAGTCTATTGTGGGTAGTGATTTAAGAAGTAGGATTTTGAACAATGCTTTACTGGAAAGGGTTGTTGGGCCAGAAATTGCCGCTCAAGAGATAAAGAGTGGGATGACGATTGGAACGGCTGGAGGGTCTCAATTTGGATATCCGAAGACGATATTTTCTTGTTTACGAGGGCGTAAAAAGAGTGATCAAAATTTCGAGATAGATCTGTGGACCGGGGGCCCAGTGGGAGAGGAGATTGACGGTTTTCTCTCCACCGATGGGATCATGAGAAAGAGATTGGGGCAGCAGTCGAATCCACGTTTAAGGAAGATGATAAATGAACGGAAGGTTCTTTTCTCAGATTTGCGATCGGGTATTTTCCCTCAACAGGTTCGGTCAGGATCATGGGGCACCATCGATCTGGCCGTTATAGAAGCGGTTGGCATTACAGAGGAGGGGAATATTATTCCTTCAACCTCGCTCTTTGATGGTGCGACCTTTGTTCAAATGGCGAAAAAAGTGATCGTTGAGATCAATACATTTTATCCTTCAGGGTTAGAGGGGATTCACGATGTATATCTCCTAAAGAACCCTCCAAATCGTGAAGCTATTCCCATAAACCACCCCGGAGATAGAATTGGGACGCCCTATATCCCTGTCGAAGGAGATAGGATTGCTTACATAATAGAGGCAACCGTTCAAGATAGTGTCATACCGCGAGTCCCCTCCGATGAAACCAGCCAAAGGATTGGGAGAAACCTCGTAGGCTTTTTCCAGAAAGAGGTAGATTCCAAAAAGTTGCCCAAAGACCTTTTGCCTTTGCAAATAGGGCTTGGGAACGTCTCTGATTCCGTTTCAAGGGAATTGGTTCATTCAAGCTTTGAAGGTTTAACGATATATACCGGAGGTATCGGAGACGGGGTCCTTGATTTGATTGATAGTGGAAAGGTTCAAGTGGTTTCAACTTCTGGACTTTACTTCAGCACGGATGGACAAAAGAGATTCTTTGAAAATTTGGATCGATATAAAAAAATCATTATCTTACGCCCTCTTGATATTGCCGACTCTCCCGAGGTCATTCTGCGATTGGGGGTCATCGCTATCAATACTGCCATCGAGATCGATATTTACGGTCATATCAACTCTTCACATGTTCAGGGATCAAAGATCATTTCAGGTGTGGGGGGATCGGGAGAATTTGCACAAAATGGCTTCCTTTCGATTTTCCTCACTCCCTCTACAAGCCGAAAGGGATCGATCTCGGCTATTGTTCCCATGGTTTCACATGTTGATCATTCGGAGCATGTGGTGGATATCATTGTAACAGAACAGGGAATCGCTGATCTCAGGGGTTTGGAACCAGTAGAGAGGGCGGAAAGCATTATTGAACATTGTGCACATCCAGATTATAGGCCATTACTGGGTGAATACTTGAGTAAAGCAATGAAAGAAACCGGGGGTCATGAACCGCATCTCCTCAATGAAGCATTCTCATTTCACATGAGATTTAGGAAAACAGGAACAATGTCAATATAAGGAGCAACGGTGGAAAGGAAAAAAGAAAAGAATAAGAGATTTACCGAATCTGGCATTGAAGTGAAGTCCCTCTATACACAAGAGGATTTAGGACGCTTAGATCCTGTAAGTGAGATAGGGAAACCCGGTGAATATCCTTATACAAGGGGAATCCATAAAACCATGTATAGAGATCGGTTATGGACGATGAGGCAATATTCGGGTTTCGGGACCCCAAACGATTCCAACCGACGCTATAAGTATCTGCTTGAACAGGGCCAAACGGGCTTAAGCGTGGCATTAGATCTTCCCACACAAATGGGCCTTGATCCAGATGACCCAATGTCACTGGGAGAAGTTGGAAGAGTAGGGGTTTCCATCAGCACCCTAAGAGATATGGAAACCCTCTTTAATGGCCTTCCTTTGGACAAAATTACCACTTCATTCACGATCAACGCTACGGCAGCGATGCTCTTGGCGATGTATTTCTGTGTAGCAGAGAAAGAGGGGGTGCCATTTGATAAGGTTGGAGGAACGATCCAAAACGATATCTTAAAGGAATACGTGGCCAGGGGGGCGTGGATTTACCCACCTGAATTCTCAATGCGATTGATTGTCGATACGATAGAATACTGCGTTCAATATGCGCCGAGATTTAACTCTATCAGCATTGCAGGAGCCCATTTTAAAGATGCGGGATGCACCTGCGTACAGGAGGCTGCTTTCACTTTGGCGGATGCGATTGAATATGTTAAAGCTGTTCTGGATCGGGGTATTGAGATCGATGATTTTGCGCCGCGATTGAGTTTCTTCTTCTATACTCATAATAATCTCTTTGAAGAAGTTGCCAAATATAGGGCGATGAGAAAGATTTGGGCAAGACAAATGAGGGAAAAATTTAAGGCAAAAAACCCCAGGTCTTGGTTATTCAGATTCGGTGTTGTGTGTGGGGGAAGTACTCTGATGCCTCAGCAGCCTGAGGTGAATACTATCAGGGTTTCTTATCAGGCGCTTGCCAGTGTGCTGGGCGGAGTTCAGTCGATGTTTACGTGCGCACTGGATGAACCATTTTCAATACCCACGGAAGAAAATGCAAGATTGGCCTTGCGCATCCAACAAGTTCTGGCCTCCGAAACAGGAGTGGTTGATACGCCGGATCCGCTTGGAGGATCATACTACGTTGAGTCGTTAACAAAAGAGATGGAGGGAAGGATTGAAGAGCTGATGGAGAAAATCGAATCAAGGGGGGGCATGGTTACATCGATTAAGGAGGGTTTGATCCAAAGAGAGATCCTCGAAGAGGCTTATAAGAAAGAGAAGCGGATAAGATCGGATGAGATGGTAATCGTGGGACTCAACCGATTTACCATTGACCAGGAGGAGGAGGAATTAAGACTTCATGAATATAGTCCCAAGGTGGCGAGGGAACAGATCGAATTATTGAACCGAATGAAGAGAATGAGAGATAAGGGAAAAGTAGAAAAGCATGTAGAGCAACTGAGAACGGCTGCGGAGAATGATGAGAATCTCATGCCATATCTTATAGACGCTTTTAAGGACTACGTAAGTTTAGGTGAGGTCTGCCAGGTCTTTAAAGAAGAATATGGAATCTTCGACCAGCCTATGGTTATTTGATCTTCGCCTTTCAGTTCGAAAATCAAGAAATCAAAGGAAGGATGATAATTATGATTGGAGGAAGGAAGGTAAGGGTTCTCATCGCGAGCCCTGGGTTGGATGGACATGACAGAGGCGGCAAGGTGGTCGCCTGCGCCCTTAAAGATGCCGGGATGGAAGTGATCTATCTGGGCATCCATCGCACTCCAGAAGAAATTGTGAAAGCTGCAATCCAGGAAGACGTGGACTTTATTGGTTTGAGCATGCTTTCAGGGGCACACCTCATATTGACCGACCAGGTTTTAAAAAAGATGGCAGAGCAGAAGATTGATGAAGTTCCGCTAATCGTCGGAGGGACTATTCCAAGAAAAGATAGGCAGAAGTTAGTGGAAATGGGTGTAGAGCTTGTCTTTCCGACTCAAACACCGCTGGATACGATCATCGTTGCCATACAGGAATATCGGTCGTCTCGAGGGTTTCAAAAGAAGAAAAAATAGATGAAACTTTACGAATATCAGGCAAAGAAGATTCTTATGGACAACGGCATACCAGTGGCTAAATATCCAAGAGAAGTTAAGGAGATTGCCCTTGAGCTCTTAAAATAACCTCTTTATCAGGTCGGAGTTCTATTCATGGAAGCTTAGTGCTTCGATTCGCAAATAAGGTGACGTATTTTGCCAAATTGA
>CBDUXJ010000187.1:0-5421 GCA_965371165.1 uncultured Syntrophobacterales bacterium
AGTGACGAAGGATGCAGCGCAACGCAGAAGTTGGACTTTTTACGAAGCCATCAAAGATGGGGCATCGGTATCCCTGCCGGGCAAGCCCAAGCTTCCCTCCCAACTTCATCCCCTAAAATCAAATATTTTTGTAACCTTTTGACCACATGGCAAATTCTACTTTTCATAAGCGAACACCATTGTCCCTTCGCTTCAGTGCTTTCGAAGTGACCCTTTCGGGGTTCGCAGGCGGGGAATACTCACCCCTTCCAGCCTCTAAAGGGCTGGCCTTCCCCTTTCCTTCGGCTCCGCTCAGGACAAGCTCTGTTCACCCTCGATGGGTACCCCACTTCTCCAGCAAATTACGCTCATGGACAATGGTGTTCCCCTGGAAACCCAGGGAACTTCACATGCACTTGGGTTGACAAACCCCGTCAACCCCTATTATTCTTATATATAGGAGGATATTCGCGATGTGTCAATCCAACGCCTATATCATAAAGGGCGGCAAAGAGGAGATGATCTTGTCCGACATCATTTCCATAAAACCCAGGGGAAATCACCTTTGCCTCACCAACCTCTTCGGCGAAGAGGAGATCGTCGAAGCCTCCATAGAGGAAGTGGATCTCCTTAATCACAAGATCAAGCTTAAGCCCCGTTGACCATTCGAAATTCTACGGGAGAAAAAATCGACTTTATAACCATCAAGGTCAATGAAAGGGATCGCCAAGTCCCTCCCGATACGAGGCTTTTGGATCTCAAAAGAATTCTTCATCCCTCTGCAGATATAATCATCTACAATGGCTTCCCCATTTCCGAAAACAGTCCCCTCAATGATGGTGATGAAGTGGTATTCGTGGAAAAGGGAAGAATCCCCGATGAAAGTGAGTTGGAATGCCTGATCGTTGCCAGGCACAGCCCAGGGGTTCACAAAAAGGTAAAGAGGAGCACAGTGGGGATAGCCGGCTTGGGTGGATTGGGATCCCAGGTGGCCATCGCCTTGGCCAGGATTGGGGTTGGCACCCTCATCCTGGCTGACTACGACGTCGTTGAACCCAGTAACCTCAACCGCCAACAGTATTTCATCCAACAAATTGGAATGCCAAAGGTTGATGCCATCAGGGAAACTCTCAAAGAGATTAACCCTTATGTCCGGGTCATTACTCACCACACAGTCATCCGCCAAAAAAACGTTAAAAGAATATTCGGCAATGCGGAGATTATCGTTGAGGCCTTCGACAAGGCCGAGGAAAAGGCCATGCTCATCAATACGATATCGAAGTCAATGCCGGATAAGTACATCGTGGCTGCCTCCGGGGTAGCAGGCTACGGGGATAGCAATGCGATTAAGACGACGAAATTCTCATCCAAGATCTTCATCGTGGGCGATCAAAGGAGTTCCGCGGGTCCAGGGATCGGCCTCATGGCCCCCAGGGTAGGCATTGCTGCTCATCACCAGGCCAATATGGTCCTCAGGCTCATATTAGGAGAAGAAGAGGAAAAGTCCTGATCGAATACTAGCCCGGAGAGTGAAATCCCACTTATAACTGCAGCGTCAGCGCGATCTCATCACAATCGGGAAACTTTACACATTTGAGGCAATCGCTCCAGACCTTATGGGGTAATGTTGCTTTATCCACAATTGCGAATCCGAATCTTTGGAAAAAGTAGGGCTCATATGTCAAGGCGAAAACCTTCCGGATACCCAGTTGTTTCGCCTCTCCAAGGCATACCTTTACCAGCTTCGACCCGATCCCCTTCCTCCTTTCCTCTTCCAATACAGTCAAGGAGCGGATCTCCGCCAAATCTTCCCAACATATGTGTACAGCACAGGTACCCAAGAGCGATCGATTTCCTTGGAAGACATAAAAGTCCCTGATATTATCGTAAATCTCGCTCAAGGATCGATGGAGCATTTCCCCCTTGGAGGCCGATCCCTCGATAAGCCCCTGAATTGCCCGTGCATCACTTATCCTTGCCTTCCGAATCATATGCGTATCTGTCTCTTCCCTTTTCCCTATCCTCCCTACTTCCCCCTGCTCTCTTGGTATTTTCGATCATCTCCCTGGCGTAGGCCCTCGTTCTGGAAGTGATCCTCACTCCCCCTAACATGCGGGCGATTTCATCGGCTATCCCATCCCCCTCTAGCCTTTGGACCCTGGTAATGGTTCTGCCCCCCTTGGTTTCCTTGCTTACAAAATGGTGAGTATCGGCGAAACAGACGATCTGGGGAAGGTGCGTTACACAGAGAACCTGGTGGCGCCTGGAGAGAGCATGTAGCTTCCTGCCGACTACTTCTGCCGTCGCGCCCCCGATTCCTGCATCCACCTCATCGAATATGAGGGTCTGCCCTGTTCCCATCTCGGCCAATATGGTCTTCATGGCGAGCATGATGCGAGATAGCTCCCCTCCCGATGCAATTTTGGATAAGGGCTTTAAAGCCTCCCCGATATTTGGCGAGATGAGGAATTTCACCTCATCCATTCCCTTGGCGTTCAAATGAAATTCCCCGATCCTCAAATCCCCATGGACCTCCTTTGCTACCCCCTTGTCAACCCCCTCGATCAGAACTTGAAAACGGGTCTTACCCATACCCAGGTCTGCCAACTCCTTTTCAACCTCTCCTTCCAATCGCCTTGCTATCATACTCCTCTTATCCGTTAAACCCTTGGCCAACGATAGGATCTCCTCTTCCAGCTTCATCTCCTCTGATTCCAACTCACCGGCTCGATCTTTGCTAGTGGCCATCCCCCTGAGTTCTCCCTCCACCTTTTTCTTAAACGCGAAAATATCGCTCATGGTTGGCCCATACTTTCTCTTCAAACGGTTTATCTCGTCCAACCTCGCCTCGACCTCTTCGAGCCTTTCTGGGTTTACATCCACCTTCTGGCCATAGCTCCTGAGGGAGAGGGCGACATCCTCCACCTGATAAATGGCGGATTCAAGGGATTGGACCGAAGGAGAAACCGATGGATCGATCCGGACCAATTCCCTTACCCTTTCCAAAACCCCGTTGAGCCTCTCCACAACGGAGTTCTCCCCGGAGTAAAGGATATCTTCGGCTCCCTGGGAATGCTCCAACAGCTTTTCGGCATTGGTCAAAACCCTCCTCTCCTCTGTGAGGTTTTGGTCTTCCCCCGGCTGGAGCTTGGCCGACTCGATCTCCCCGAGCTGAAAGGTCATCAATTCCCTTTCCCTGGATATCCGCTCCTCATGGGCTTTGAACTCCCCAAGCTCCTTTTTTATCTGCATGAGTCTCCTAAAGCGGTCTTGATAGATTAACCGAAGCTCCATGAGGCCTCCAAACTCATCCAAGATATCGATATGTCTCTCATGGCGCTGGAGGCTTTGATGTTCATGTTGCCCATAAATATTGAGAAATTCCTCGCCAATGGCGCTCAACAGCGTAAGGGTCGCCAAACTTCCATTAATGAAGGCCCTGCTCTTTCCCCCTCTCGATATTACCCGTTTCATGACCATGCTTGTCTTGCCTTCGAACCCCTTTTCCCTCAGTTTCTCGCCCAGCTCCTCATTTCCCCCAATATCGAACAAGGCCTCGACTATGCCCTCCTTGGCCGACGTGCGGATGAGGTCATCCGAGGCCTTGTCCCCTAAAATCATATTTACGGCGTTGATGATGATGGATTTCCCCGTTCCAGTCTCCCCCGTAAGGACGTTCAACCCCTTGGAGAAGGAGATCTCCAGCTCATCGATGATGGCGAAATCCCTTATCTGTAATTCCGAAAGCATGTTTAGGATTATGGCCCCTTAAACCCATGATGGGAAAATCGGTCTCGGGCTAGTGAAACACGATTGAGATCTTAGTGCTTCGATTCGCAATTACGGTGACGTATTTTGGCGACTCATTTCAAAAATATTGCTCACTCCATTCGGCCGAGACATGTCGACGAGCCCCTCGGCCTGAGCTCGGGTCGAAGGCTCATGTCGAGTCGCTCAGCCGAAGTCTGAATAAGTTCATCATCGAACTTATGAATCGAAGGACTTAGCGGAACCTATCGTTCACCCCATCTCAACTTCGTCCTCAGCACCTCAAAATAGCTTTTATACGGGGATTCGATGAACAGGATGGCATTCTCTCCCTTTCGGACCTCAATGGTATCCCCGAACTGCAGGGAAAAACCTACCTGTCCATCCAAAGTCAAAATGACCTCCTCATTCTTCGAATTGAGGGTTGCCTTGATGACCGCATCATCTGGTATGATAATGGGCCTGTTGGTCAACGTATGGGGACAAATCGGGGTAATAACAATGGTTTGCAAAGAAGGGTACACGATGGGCCCCCCAGCAGAAAGCGAATAGGCAGTTGAACCCGTCGGGGTGGAAATGATCAACCCATCGGCTTTGAAGGTCGTTAAATATTCATCATTGATGGTGGTCTCCAAGTCGATGATCCTGGCCAATGTGCCCTTATTGATTACCGCATCGTTTAACACGGTGAAATTGGCCACCATTTCCCCTTTCCTCAAAACACGGATGTGGAGCGTCATTCTCCTATGGCACTTATAGTCTCCCTGGATCAACCCCTCCAATACCTTGTAGAGGTTATCCAAAGTTATCTCCGTAAGGAACCCCAGCCCTCCCAAATTGACCCCCAGAATGGGAACCTGATTCTCTCCCATCAATCTCACCAGGCTGAGAAGGGTCCCATCTCCCCCCAACACGATGATACCCTCTACCCGCGATGGGAGGGCTTCCTTCGGGCAACCCACCGTGCCTTCGAATTGGCCGGCCATCTCATCCTCCAGGTAAACGGCGATATGACGCTCATTGAACCACCGGATGAGCTTCCTTGTAATCTCAATGGCCTCGGGTTTATTTCGCTTCAGAAGGATGCCTATCTTTTCCAAAAACTACCCCCTGAGCCCAAAATCTTTCCCCTCGTGTTTTGATCGCCCATTAGCTTACTCATTTTGTTTGTAATGTGCTTGATGACCTTCCCGTTCAAGAATTGATGATATACTACGGCAAATTTCCTTGTCAAGGCGAAGGTCTAAGACAAGGCGCTAACGCAATCATCTCCCTGCGCTGCATGATGAAGTCCGGTCGCCTCGAAGATTACTGGGAAGACCAAACGGCATGATTTACCCCACTTTCATGACGCAGGCCCGTCTAAGACCTCTGAAAAACTCGGAAAAGGAGCTCTAAGTGCGAAATTATGCAGTGCTGCAGTCATGCGGTTAGGGCGCTGCATATTCTCTATATAGCGTCTTACATATTTCCGCATAACTCAAAATAACTCAAACGAGCATTAAATCCTAAATCGACTCGGCCGAGGCCTTCGAGTGAGCCTCAGCCGAACTCCTCGTCGCGGGCCAAAGCACTAAATACGATGGTCTCTTAAAAAGTCATAAATCAGACGGCACAGTAAAAAGCTCCAGATGCAAGGCGCGCAAATCCTGAGGAATGAGGCATACATAGAAG
>CBDUXJ010000188.1:0-5331 GCA_965371165.1 uncultured Syntrophobacterales bacterium
ATCAGGGCGATCAACGAGGAGCAAAACACCACCATTTTGATGGTGGAACAGAGAGCCAGTCACGCTCTCAAGGTTGCACACCGGGGATACGCCCTGGAAAACGGCCAAATCTATTTGAGCGGGTCCGCTCAAGAACTCCTCAATGATGATCGGGTCAAGCATGCCTATCTCGGCAAGAAGAGATAGCATCTAAAATCCGTAATGATTTTATCCGGACATGTCGTCCGTTTTCCTGCTACAAGATGAGGCAAACGCTTTATTCCGGCCGGAAAACGGGCAGGTGGTAAGAATATGAGATTAGATGGTCAAAAGGCCTTCATAACGGGTGCAGGTCAGGGAATTGGGGAAGCCATTGCCCTCAAGCTCGCCGAATACGGGTGCGATGTGGCGATCAACGACGTAAATCACGAAAATGCCGAGGAGGTTCGAGGGAAAATCCAAGCTATGGGACGGCGTGCCGTTGTCCTCTTAGGTGACGTGGCCGATTTCCTGGAGGCGGAGAGGATGGTGAAACAAGCCGTTGACCAGCTCGGTGGCTTGGATATCCTGGTGAACAACGCCGGGATATCTCCCAAGAAAGAGGGGAGGAAGCCAAAGATATACGAAATCGAAGAGCAAGAATGGGACCGTGTCCTGGCGGTTAATCTAAAAGGGGTTTTCAACTGTTCAAAGGCTGCCCTCTCCTTCATGATCCCGAAGAAGAAGGGAAAAATCGTCAATATTGCCTCTATAACGGGGAAGACTGGAAACTCAGGCCCCGTCGGGGCGCACTACGTCGCCTCCAAAGCGGGGGTAATAGGAATGACCAAAGCCATGGCCCATGATGTGGCCGAATTCGGGATCACGGTCAATGCCGTTGCTCCCGGGGTCATCGACTCCCCCATGAGAAAGATGAGTATCCCCGAGGTAAATGAAGCCTTGAGGAGGGCAATCCCACTGGGAAGGTTCGGAACACCGGAAGAAGTAGCAGACGGGGTCCTTTTCTTAGTCTCGGATTTTGCGAAATACATCACCGGTGAGACCCTCGACGTAACCGGCGGGTGGGGGATGGATTGACCCTTTACTCCCTGAATACCGTGTGAGCACGGATCGAGAGCCGAAAGAAGATTGGGTTCTGAAATGTATCCGAAGATGTCCCTGAATGATTTTACCATCCGACAGGCTCCCTTCGCCGATCGGTTCAACATAACCCGAGAGGTCGGGTTTTCCGGGATAGAATTTCAAATTGATGAGGCCCGTGATTACGCAAAGCAGCACGGCGGGTTGGATTCCGTTCTAGAATTTCTTCGTCGAAATAACTTGCGGTTTGATCAGTCTATGATGCTCCGGGATTGTTTTTCACCCGCTCACAAGAAGGGCAGGGATACATTCCTTCGGTATGCGGAAGAGTTCTTTCAGGATACGAAGTTCCTGGGAGGGAAATTGATACTGACATGCACGACGTTCGGGCCGGCTGAAACGGATGAAGCGCCGGAAATGTTTGGGGAATTGTGTGACCTGGCGGACTCCTTCGGGATCAATCTGGCCTTGGAATTCATCGGCTGGGCCGAGACCATCAAAGACATCAGAACCGCACGGAGCATCGTCGAGAAGGCCGATCGAAAAAACGGGGGTATCCTTTACGACACGCTGCATCACTATTTCGGGGGATCGTCTTTCCGGGATCTCGAGGAATTACCAACTGAGCATATCTTTGCCGTCCACATTGTCGATGTGAACGATATGGACATCCACCCCATGGAAATCAGTCGCCACCATCGCGTTTTTCCCGGTAAAGGCGTCATCCCCATCCCCGAAATTCTCGATATTCTCCATGCCAAGGGATACCAGGGATCCCTTGCACTCGAACTATTCAACGATGAATATTTGACACGTCCCGCCCCCGATGTAGCCCGTGAAGGCTTCGAATCCATGGTGAGAGTTCTTTCTGGAGCAGGATTCGATTAAGCATTAACCATTGTTTTTGTGAGGCTTCGTGCCTGGCCGCTTCCCCTGCTTTTCTCAGTCATTCCCTGCAAAAGGGATTGCGCGTTAGCTGTCTGCGCCGGACGATGAAATCCTTCTTACTCTGATTCCAGAAAGGAAAAGGTACTGGAAGGGGTCGAGTGGACGAGAGAGAAGGGGGGCGACGTCTTGGCCTTGGGCTGTACAGTGCTATCAGCCTACTTCATTGGAAACTACGGGTTTTCTCAGAGTACTTTTCAACTTTCTGGCATAACCGTGTTAGACCCGAACATTATGGGCCTGAAAACGATTGAGATGTTAGTTGATCTGCATAAGATTGAAATCTGCCTGAGCAGAAATAGTCTCTTCGGGAAGCCAATAGATTTTTCAGAAAGTGATTATCACGCCGTAAGGAAAATGTTCAATAAGGCATCATTCTCTTTTCAATAAGGAGGGAAGAATAATTGCAGGCATTAATGAAGAAGGGAAAGGGTGTAAGCAATTTGGGGATAGAGGATGTGGGAGTACCGAAAGTAGGAGAGGAGGATGTACTGGTTAGAGTAAAAGCGGGGGCGATCTGTGGGTCAGATTTGCACATCATGTATGACCGTTTCCCGACTGCAATCCCAGTGGTGATTGGGCATGAGTTTTCAGGCGTGATAGAGGAGGTGGGGAGCAGTGTAAAGGGATGGAAGAAAGGAAATCGAGTTATTGCGGAGGCAACTATAGAGACGTGCGGAAATTGTTCTTATTGCAGGACAGGGAATTCGCATGTATGTAGGGACAGGAAGTATTTAGGCGTCATGGTTGACGGGGCCTTTGCGGAATATGTGAGGATACCTGCACGGTTATTACATCGGATTCCGGAGGGAATGAGCTTTGAAGAGGCCGCCTTGGCAGAGCCCGCCTCCATAGCGATTCACGCCCTGATAGAAGACAATAACGTCGAGGTAGGGATTTTCGTAGCAGTACTGGGCAGTGGATCGATTGGGTTATTGGGAGCGCAGGTGGCAAAGGCGGTTGGGGCTGAAAAGGTAATGATTACCGGGATCAAGCCCGATGTCCCAGTGCGGTTGAAAGCGGCGGAGGAATTGGGAGTGTGCGATTATATCGTGAATGCGGAGAAGGAGGACCCGGTGAAGGTGGTGAGAGAGGCTACTGGAGGGGAAGGGGCGGATATTGTGCTGGACACGACGGGGAGTTCACGCGCCTTGGAACAGGGATTCGAGATGGTACGTCGAAAGGGTGTGATAGCCGCGCTGGGATACGGAGAGGATACGATAGAGGTGCCGTGGAATAAAATGATACGTGAGGCAATACGGATACAATCTTGCCTGAGTTCGACATCCACGAGTTTCGAGAAATTTTGTTCATTGGTATCCCAGGGGAGATTAAAGCTGAAGCCGTTGATTACGGAGCAGTATCCGTTGAGAGAATGGAAGAAGGCATTTGGCTCAATGGAGAGGCGAGAATCGGTGAAGGCCCTGCTGATCCCGTGATGCGAAATATGAGGTTGAGAGTTTCTATGCTGAAAGGGTTGGTGTGGTCTAAATTCTAGTTGTTGTAATTGGAACTTTTGAATTGAGGAGTAAAGAAATGAGCCAATTTAAGAAATTATTTGAGCCGGGGATGATCGGAAACGTGAGGATCAGGAATAGGATAATCAATGCACCGATGGAGCGGAATTATGCGACCAGGGATGGAGCGGTGACACAGATGTACATTGACCACCTTGTAGCTAAATCCAAGGGTGGGGTAGGCCTCATTATCGTTGAAGCAACATATGTGGATCCTCGGGGTAAAGGGAGGGTTTACCAGTTGGGTGCTTATGAGGATAGGCTCATCCCGGGGCTGAAACGGATGGTTGAAGCAGTGCACCAATATGGAGCGAAGATAGCGCCGGAATTGCATTTTGGGGGGAGGGAAACACAGGCTGAAGTAACGGGATTTCAGCCCATAGCACCATCTCCAGTGCCATGTTGGTATAGTGGTGGAGAACTTCCGAGGGAGATGACGCTAACAGAGATCAAGGGGATGGTTGGGAAACATGCCGAAGCAGCGAGGAGGTGTAAGGAGGCTGGTTTTGACTTGATTGAGCTGCATGGCGCCCATGGATATCTACTGGCACAGTTTTTATCGGCGTACAGTAATAAAAGGGGAGATGAATATGGGGGAACGTTTGAAAAGAGAATGAGGTTTCCATTGGAGGTAGTGAAGGCGGTGCGGGATGCGGTGGGAGAGGATTTTCCCATTGCCTATCGGTTAAGTGGGGACGAGTATATAGATGGGGGGTTGACATTAGAGGAAACTGTGCCCTTTGCCAAAAGACTGGAGGAAGCGGGCGTCAGTTTAATCGACGTATCAGCGGGATTGTATGAGACAGCCTTCATGATTTGCCAGCCAATGGACGTTCCATTGGGGTGCAACGTTCACCTGGCAGAGGGGATCAAGAGAGAGGTGAACATACCCGTGAGCGTAGCGGGGAGGATAAACGACCCGGTATTTGCGGACAACATACTAAATGAGGGGCAGTCGGACTTCATTTCTTTAGGCAGAGCCTTGCATGCTGACCCGGAGTTTCCGGTGAAAGCCCGGGAAGGAAGAATGGAGGACATATGCATGTGCATGGCGTGTAATCAGGGATGTATAGACGTATTGGGGACGATGGTACCCATTTTCTGCGCCATCAATCCTCCGGTGGGCAGGGAACGGGAATTTGAGATCAAGCGAGCGGCCAAGAAGAAGAAGGTGGTAGTAATAGGAGGAGGGCCTGGAGGAATGGAGGCCGCGAGGGTGGCCGCATTGAGAGGACATCAGGTTGTGCTCTATGAAAAGGAGAACGAACTCGGTGGGCAGCTTCGGTGGGCGTGTAAGGCGTTGTTCAGGGGTGAGTTCGAGCAGGTGACTCGATACCTATCGAATCAGCTGAAGAAAGCTGGGGTAGAAGTTATTCTTGGTCAGGAAATGGACAGAGAGGGCATAGATGAGACCAGAGCAGATGCAGTGGTGGTAGCAACGGGAGCAACTCCGTATAGGCCTTTTAATCCAGGGGTGGAGAAGGGACATGTTTATACGTATTTGGACATCCTGGAAGGGAGCGTTGAGCCGGGGAAGAAAGTGGCCGTGGTAGGGGGAAAGCTGATCGGCTGTGAGGTCGCGGAGTTCATTTCGGAAAAAGGAAGCGATGTGCTCTTAGTCGAGCCGACAGGGGCTTTGTGCCAGGATGCAGGGACAAGGGTCAAGTGGTTATTGATGGAAAGGATAGAGAAGGACCCGAGGATAGACAAACGACTCAATACGAATATAGAGAAGATCAACGACACATCAATCGTGGTGCAAAAGGAAGGGGAAACCGAGGAGATAGATGGAGTGGATATGGTCGTGTTA
>CBDUXJ010000189.1:0-5328 GCA_965371165.1 uncultured Syntrophobacterales bacterium
GGAACGGTACCTGTTTCGGGCCATCGCAGCCAAATTGATCCTCTCAAAACCGGAGAAATTCGGATTCATCCTTGAAAAAGATCAATATTACGACCCGATTCCCCACGATATCGTCGATCTCAAAATCAAAAGTACCACATCCCTCAAAACCATCGCCCAAGCATCGCAAATCTATCTCAGAACCATAAAGGAACTCAACCCCCAAATCCGCACGCTTTATCTTCCCCGAGGTCACTATTGGATCAGAATCCCCGAGGGGAAAACGGTTGCTTTTGAGGAGAATTTCAGGAAATCGACCCAGGCCATCTATGTGGTGAAAAAAGGCGACAACCTCTTCAAGATCGCTAGGAGACACAATATCAGTATTTCTCAGCTCACGAAATTGAATAGAATGCACAAGGGGGAAACGATTTATCCCGGACAACGGATTATCATCGCTCAGGGAACGTAAATAGTCCTCGAAAATATTCGAACCTTACAGCGTTCCTATCCTTCCTTGATGTTGACGACCTCAGCCTCGGTTATACGGACCAAATCCCTTGACGAAACCGCAAAGACCGCGTTGGGGATCCCCGCGGCAGCATAGACCAAGGGGAAATTCAAGTTTAAGTTCATCTCTGCCCAGCAATGATAACAGCCGCAAGATGACGACGTCATATAACCTCACTTACCTGTCCACCCCACTCTATCCCTCCCGTGAGCTTCACCGCTCTCCTCTTGAATGACTTTGCTCAACAGGTCAGGGCGATTGGTGGAAATTCCATCGATACCCCGACGAATAAGCCTCCTCATCTCGGCTTCCTCATCCACAACCCATACATATATGGGGATACCCTCCCTTTTACATCTCCCTATGAGATAGGGGTGGGCCAATTGAGCACGTTGATGGAGAATATCCGCCCTGAGTTTCCTGAAGGTTGAAAGGGGAAATACCCCCTTTGTCCAGGCGAGGGATTTGATTGGTCTAGCCCTCCCCACCAATAGACCGATTTTTATCTCCCCGTCGGTCTCCTTGACCCTCCTCAATACGGTTGGCTGGAATGAGCAGATCAATACCCGATCGCCGCGAGAGAAACAGTGAACCATTTCCACAACCTCTATTTCAATACCGGGGGATTTTATTTCGAGATTTAATATCACCTCGTCCCCGATGAAGTGGGAAAAGACTTCTTCCAATGTGGGAATTCGGGTTCCCATACCCGCATCCAATGCCTTCACCTGCTTGAGGGTGAGCTTCGAAATAGCCCCCGTACCGTTAGTCGTCCTATCAACGGACTCATCATGGATAAGGATGAGATGACCATCGAGGGTCTTTCGAACGTCCATCTCGATAATATCCGCCCCCAAGGTAATAGCCTCCATAAAGGCTTCCATGGTATTTTCGGGTCGATAGGCTGATGCCCCTCTGTGGGCGATATTGAGGATCTTTTTTCCCCTATCTCTCAGTTTTTCATTCACCCTATTCGTAGCCTTATTGGTTCCTCCAACCAACCCTTATTCCGCTAATCCCTTCTCATCCATTACGGACAATACCTTGTAGATACGATATTCGCAGGTGTGGATCTCCTTTACCATCTGGGCGATCGTTTCGCCTCGATGCAAACGAGTCCAAATTTCACGGGCCAAACCCTTGGTCTCCTCATCATCCCATGGAAGGGTCTTCGATTGAGGACGGAACACTCGGTTGGGATCCGCATAATTGGCCTTCAGCATCTTCAATTCGTCTTGCAGGTGGGCTGCCTCCATCAGGAGTCCCATCGTTGTCGTCCCAATCTCCTCTTCCTCCTCAAACTCCCCTGGGGGTGACCCCCCTCTGAAGGTAAAAGCATCCTGGACGGGAGATTGGGATAGTTGATAGAAGGCCTCTTCTCCCCGCAAATGGCCCAATTTGGCGTATAGTACCTTACCTGCTTCGAAATAGAGCATCGCAAAGATTCGTTCAAACTGATCGGTGATCGTAAGGGTTCCCGTCCTCTCGGAGCTCGCTAATGTTTGAATAATGGTGGCGAGATCGAAATACTCCAAATTTCCCGAAAGATGTTGATAGCGAGCTGCTGCCCGTTGCTTTCTTAACCCATCCTCCAGACGCTTCGATAGAATCTCCAACAAGGTAATGGATAACTCCGGGACTTGATTCAAAAGATCCATAAACACCTTCTTCTCGATCTTCAATATCTCGGCCCTCTGAGGTACCCTGGCCAGGGAGGCTCTCGAAGAACCGGTCATGATAGCCATCTCGCCAATGGGATCGCCCTCTCCCAGGTAGGCTACAACCGCCATCTCCTCACGATCTCCCTTTGCACGACAGATTTCAACCACTCCCGATTTGATCACATAGATGGCATCGGAAGGATCCCCGATTCTGAAGATGGTACTCCCTGGCGTATAGGTTTCCATTCGGCCTCTATCCACGATAATCTTGAGTTCTTCTATGGAGAGCCGCCTAAAGGTTTCCGCATTTTTCAGAAAGCCTATCTCCTCATCCGCCCTTTCCGTGGTATCGTCCATTACCAAATCCCTCCCTTGCCTTGGAAATCCGGCCAAATCCTCATCATTCCTTGCTCTTAATCCATTTGTGAATTAAGCTCTCGTCTTTTCCCCGAGCGCTTTGCCCAACGGTAGATGGCACAATTGTAGAGGCCCTAGAGGGTATCCTCCGCCGACAGTTCCCTCAACGCCAAGGCGTTTTTGACGGCAAATCCGAAGGCATCGTTGTTAAAATAACTGTAGACGTCTAGGCCTTCTCTTAGCCACCCCCCAATTCTTTTGGACCAGTCGCGAAGTTCTCCCTCGGAATAATTGGAGCCATAAAGGGATTCGCCCCCGTGAAATCGGATGTAGACGTAATCGGCCGTCGTCCTCTCCACAGAGGGAAGGACTGAGGAATGTGCCAGGCAAAGGGAAAAATTGTGCTCCTCCAGAAGCCCGCAGACCTCCGGACAGAACCAGCTCCTATCCCTAAATTCGAAGGCCTGCCGAATGGGGTTTGAAGCAAAAGTATCTCCCAGGAGACTACAGAACTCCTTTAGCCTCTCGAGGTTTAGCTTGAACTTGGGAGGAAGTTGCCAAAGGATAACGCTCAACTTCTCCCTCAGCCCCTGAGCACGATCGAAGAAAGCCTCCAGGGGTTCCCGGCAATCCCTGAGTCGCTTGATATGGGTAATGAACCGGCTTCCCTTGATCGAAAAGAGGAAGCGTCCGGGAGTCCTATGATACCATCCCTCAAAGGTCTTTCGATTTGGAAGGCGGTAGAAGGTAACGTTCAGTTCGACCGTATCGAAGAATTGGCTATAGAACTCAAGCCACCCCTTCTGGGGTAATATCCTTGGATAGAAAACGCCATTCCACCAATGCCGATAATTATATCCGCTGGTTCCCACAAAAACCCTTACCATCCATACGATCCCGGTAAGGCCCCATCGGCCTTTTCCCTTTGGGCAATTACCTTGTAGTCCCCGGCAACTTCAAGGGCAAGATAACCCGAGAGGTGGTTCGATTTTTACGGCTTTCGATCTCGAGTCGTCCCCCCATCAACTTGACTAACCGGGTAGTGATATGCAAACCCCTCCCCCTGGTTGCACCGTCTAAAAGCCGATCAATCTCCTCCCTTGGAATCTCCCCCGTATTCACGATCTCCACCACTGCGGAGTTCCGCCGCCGAACACTTCTAATGGCGATCCGTCCACCCTCTTTCGGTATGGCATTGGTTGCGTTATTGAGTAAATTATCGAAAACCCTTTCCAGATGTAAGGGACAGCCCAGGACAAAGAGGCCCGGTTGCAACTCCTCCCTCACGAGGCTGATATTTCCCAATTGCTGTTCCGCAATGGCTACCTCATTGACTTCAAACCGCTCGATCAATCCATCCGTAATGTCCAGAAACTCCTCCCTGCCTTCCCCGTAGATTTCGAAGGCAAGTTCTTGCATCCTCGAGGTTTCCCTGATCAGAATATCCAGGTTCCGATCTATGGACTCCCTTTTCGTCTCGAATCCCCCCTCATCCAGTGCTCGTTTCACCCTTTTGGCGAAGCCGGCCGTAGCGATAGCTGGATTTCGGAAGTCGTGGAGGATATCGTGTAATCTCTCCAATCGAACGGCCTTCATCACCTCCTTACCGAAGAAAATGAGGATCTCAACTTCCTCATCCTCGAACCTCTTATGCTGGTCCAGCGCGTCGAAGGCTAGGAAGTCGGTTATCACCTCACCCACCTTCAGGGGGATATACAGAATGGAATGGATATTGTGGATCTGAGCAAAGTGCCTCAACCCCTCGGTGATCAACCGACTTTTCGAGGGGTTCTTAATTAAGAGATAGGAAGGGGTAATAACCTCATGTTCATATTCACCCAAGGGCTGCTGGTTGATGACGGCACGGAAATAGGGCTCGTCCCGTATATCGACGACCTTTCCCACCCCATGATACCCTTGCTCCTCGGGATAACCCACCTCCAAGACTACTTCACGACGGTTTCTCATTATAGAGAACAGGGAACAACTTTGGATCCTCACCAGATTGGCTATTTCGGGGATGATTAATCTAAAGAAATCCCGTAATCTAATCCCTTCCCTTTTGCCCAATTTCAGGTAAATCTTTTCGACGATCTTCTCCTTGGTCTCGTTCAATTTCTGGAGGCTTAAGATCCTTTTCCGAGCTATGACGTAGGTCACCCTTCTCGCAAGGACTTCCGCAACCTTACGCTCCAGGGAGGTGAATTTCTTATCCTTCTCCTCATAATAGATCTGAATGACGCCCTTGGTATCCAAATCTCGTATGGTAAAGCGTGGAATATTCATCGGAACGGCAAGCATGGAGCGGATTCCCATCTCGCGAACGATCCCCTTATTCTTGTACTTGGCCTCTTTTACGATATTCGGGACGAGATAACTCCTTCCCCTTCTCACAACCTCTCCAGCAATGCTATCCTCAAAGGGAATGGATTGCTGTCGTTTTTCCCCGTCATAGTGATAGGAACCGAAGGAAACCATCTCCCTCTTTTGGGGATCGAAAATCCTGATGGAGGCGGCCGCTGCTCCCAAATATTCGACAACGCGTTTTGCGGCACCTTCCAAAATTTCCATCTCACTCAAATTGGGATTGATCTCGATGATGTTCTCAACCTCATCGATCAGACGGTTCACCTCATCATAGACAACCTGGTTTTGAACTTCGCATACAATCTCCCCGAGTTCCCCGGGGGAAAGTCCCAAGCCTTTTATTCTTGGGTTCTTCATCAGGGAACTTATCAATACCCCTTCTCTTTCAAGAAAGCGCCTTTTCCCCATAGGTCAGTGCTCTGAGTTCATCAAATCATCGTTCTGAACCACCAT
>CBDUXJ010000190.1:0-5313 GCA_965371165.1 uncultured Syntrophobacterales bacterium
GTGGTTGGAGATCCCAAAGTGCTGAAGACTGTAAGAACAGGGGCATCCGTCCGCGTGGAGGAAGGAGACTGATGTCTACGAATACCTTCGCCACTCAAGGGAAAGGCGGTTCGGCATGAGGGTGTGCTATCTCGATTGCTTTTCTGGCATCAGCGGGAACATGTTCCTCGGGGCATTGATCGATATCGGTTTGCCGAAATCCATACTCCTCAAGGAGGTGGGAAAGTTGGGGGTTGAACCCTTCGACATAGAAGTAAAACGGAATGAAAGGATGCGGATTTATGGAACCCATGTGAAGGTGAGGGCCAGGGAGAGTGACGGTCCTCAACGTTCCTATCAAGAAATTAAACGGATGATCGAAGAGAGCTCATTGGATCAGCCGGTGAAGGAGAGAAGCCTTGATATATTCCGTCGATTGGCCTCGGCCGAGGCAAGAATTCACGGCGAAAAGATAGATGAGGTTCACTTTCACGAAATCGGAGCCCTTGACTCCATCGTGGATGTGGTAGGAGCTGCTGTGGGGGTAAACTACCTGGCGATTGAGCAGGTGTTTGCCTCGAGAATTCCCGTGGGGTCAGGGTTCGTTCACGGGCAACATGGGCGATTACCAGTTCCAGCACCGGCCACCCTTGAGATATTAAAGGGGATTCCCATCTACTCTTCCTCCCTGAATGAAGAGCTGGTTACGCCCACAGGAGCAGCCATTCTAACCTCCTTGGCCGGCGGCTTCGGTGATATTCCCGAGATGAAGGTCGAAAGTCTGGGGTATGGGGTGGGCGATAAGGTATTCGAGGAAATCCCGAACGTATTGAGGATTATTTTAGGGAAGGGTGAAGGACCATGGGAGGGAGATCGGGTTTGGGTAGTGGAAACCGATATTGACGATATGTCCCCCGAAATTTATGGGTATCTCATGGAGAAGCTCCCCGAAGCGGGAGCTCTGGACGTGACTATCACTCCCATCCAGATGAAGAAGAACCGCCCTGGCATCACTATCAAGATCCTCTGCCACGAACCGGAGGTTGATATGATCATCGATACCCTCTTCAGGGAATCGACCTCCATCGGGGTACGCTTCTATCCCGTCCATAGGACAAAACTGAGTCGAAGAATAGAAGAGGTGGAGACCAAGTATGGCACGGTGAGGCTCAAGGTCTCCACCGATCATAGGGGTCGGATAATTAACATAATGCCCGAGTATGAAGATTGCAGGAGAATCGCTAAAACCATGGGGATTCCCCTCAAGGAGGTCTATCGAGAAATCCCATCGGCGATGAGGGTTGCAACGGACAAGTGAGGGTCAGCCAGTTTTCCCCTTCCGCCTTCCCAGGTCCTTGAGTAACACCCTTCCAAGAATCTCCTTCATTTGTACATCCTTGATTGGGGAGAGGGTTTTCCGAATCTCCTCCGAGATCCCCTTCCCCGGCGATGGAATCGGATTTGAGGATTGCAGAGAGGTTGTTGTTGGTTTCCACTGAGGATCGACCTCTCCCAATTTGAAGCGGATCTCCTCGATGATATGGGGCCCCAAACTCTTATTGAGTGCCTCAACGATTCCCTTGCCCATGTAATAAAGTTGCTGCATCCAAGGAGAACTGGAAACCTTCACGAAGAGGATTTTATTTCTCATGAAGTCGGGTTGAGCATGCCGGGACACCTGTTCTCCCACTATACTGTCCCAAACATTCCAGATCTCATGCTCCTTCAGTTTCCTATCCAACGACATCTTCTTGAGGGTCTTTTCCAGTATCGACCCGACCCTTTGTGGATTTCTCCCAGCCTTAGTTTTCATCCCTCTCGTCCCAGCGCTTTGGGGGTTTCGACCCTGGGGAAGAGAGCCGTTGTCCTTTCTACCATGGCGCCAACTCTATATCGGCCCCAGATTTTGGCCTGGCTAAATTCTTGTTCTGGAAGCTGAGCCCCCAGGTCGATTTGACGCCATATCTCAACGCCCGTTTGGGGCGTAACGGGGTAGATCAAGATAGCAATAACCCTCAGGGATTCCAGGGCGTTATATAATACAGTAGCCAGCCTCCTTTGCCGTTTCTTTTCCTTGGCCAGGGACCAAGGTGCAGTTTGGTCCAGATACTGGTTGACCTTGGCGATCAGTTTCCAGGTAGAGATGAGGGCTTTATTGAAAGCCATCTCCCCCATAAAAACCTCCACCTCATCAACAACGGACGAGACGCCCTCCCTGAGGGCCTCATCAATGGGTTCTACAGGGCCGGGCGATTGAATCTTTCCCTCGAAATATTTGATTACCATGGCCACGATTCGGTTGAGGAGGTTTCCCAAGTCATTGGCGAGGTCTGAGTTGATTCGCTGAATGAGCGCATCTTCGCTGAAATTCGAATCGAGGCCGAAAGTCATCTCCCGCAAGAGGAAATAGCGAAAGGAGTCCAAACCGTATTTCTCCTTAACCTCTAAGGGCCTGATGATGTTTCCAAGGCTTTTCGACATCTTGCTTTCCTTGATATTCCAGTACCCATGGACGTTGAGCCTTTTGTATGGGGGGATGTCCGCGGCCCGGAGCATGGTTGGCCAATAGATCCCATGAGGGATGAGAATATCCTTTGCTATGAGGTGTTCGGCCACTGGCCAGAATTTTTGGAAGGCACTCCCCGAGGGGTAATCCAAGGCCGAGATATAGTTGATAAGGGCATCGAACCAGACGTAGGTCACATAGTTGGAATCGAAGGGAAGGGGAATTCCCCAGGAAAGCCTGTTCTTAGGACGAGAGATACAGAGATCTTCCAGCGGTTCTCGGAGGAAGGAAAGGACCTTATTTCGGTAGATCTCAGGTCGAATAAAATCCTCATGCTCCTGGATGTGGTGGATCAGCCAATTTTGATATTTACTCATTTTAAAGAAATAATTTTTCTCCTTAATGAATTGGGGTTTCTTCTGGTGATCCGGACATTTCCCATCCACCAGTTCCCCCTGGGTATAGAAGCGTTCGCAACCGAAGCAGTAATTTCCACCGTATTCCCCGAAATAGATGTCCCCGTTATCATGAACTTTCCTCAAGATCAGTTGTACTACCTTCTTGTGTCTTTCACTGGTGGTGCGAATGAAATAGTCGTTGGAGATGTCCAATTGGGGCCAGAGATCCTTAAACAAGGCGCTAATTTGGTCCGCATACGCCTTGGGGGTCTTGCCCGCTGCTTCCGCCGCCTGGAGCACTTTGTAGCCGTGCTCATCTGTTCCCGTCAGGAAGAAGGTTTCAAAACCCGATTGTCGATGGAACCGGGTCACGACATCGGCAACGATGGTAGTGTATGCATGCCCGATGTGAGGAACATCATTCACATAGTAGATTGGCGTGGTAATGTAAAACCTCTTTGTCATTCCCGCACCTTTTCCCTTAGAGGTCGGATGCACTGAGGGTCATTTCGGCTCCATCCTCCAATTGGAGGGTCACCGTCTGAGCGAGGATGTTCTGCCGAATGACCTTTCCTTGCCCGAATTTCGTCTTGATCCGCTTGCCAAGCTTGGGGAGGTTCTTCCCGAGTTGGGAATAAATTTCATGTTCAAAGGCCAGGCAACACATGAGGCGACCACATACGCCTGAAATTTTTTCGGGATTGAGGGCGAGGTTCTGTTCCTTGGCCATGCGAACGGATACCAGGTCAAAGGTGTTGAGAAAACGGCAACAACAGAGCTCGCTACCACAGCTCCCCGTCCCTCCGACCATTTTGGCTTCATCTCTGACGCCAACCTGTCTCATCTCAATTCTGGTATGGTATTTGGAGGCTAAGTCCTTTACCAGTTCCCTGAAATCAACCCTCTTTTCCGAGGTAAAATAGAAGATAGCCTTGCTCTGATCGAATAAAAATTCGACGCGGACCAGTTTCATGAGTAGCCCCCTGGCCCCTATCCTTTGCAGGCAGAAATCGAAGGCCTCCCTCTGCATCTCAATATTCTTTTCCTCCTGTTTCAAGTCCTCATCGGTTGCCTTCCGAAGGATTGGTTGGAGGATCTTCAGGAGGGATCGCTTCTCCTTTTCCCTGGGCTCAATGGCCACCTTTCCCAGAAATCGACCCTTTTCCGTCTCCACTAGGACCCTATCGCCCAATTTGAATTCCTTATCTAAGGCGTCAAACTCATAAATCTTGGCGTCATAAAGCTTCACACCGACAACCCTAACCATCTCGTCAACTCCATGTATCGCCATGGCGGCCTCTGATTCTGGCCAAATCCAGGAGCATGGCCTCCAGGGTTATTTGCCGATTGGCGTTTCGATCCAGGTTCCATAAGGCTCCCTGGATGACCTCCATTCGATGAATCAGGGATGGAATATCCGTCCCCGGGGCCGCCTTATGGATCTCGTGCGAAAGGTCGATGTTAATCAACTGAGCACGACTTCCCCTCTCCTTATAGGATAAAAGGTCTCTATACCACGTATGGATCATCGTTAAAACCATGGGTAGCTCATCATTCCCCTTGGTCATTTCCTCGGCCAAACCCAATATTTGCTCGGCCCCATAAGAGGGAAGGTCGATGATCTTTCCGATGATCTCCTTTCTCACCCGATGGACAAAATCCAGGTCCGTCTGCAAAGCCTTCCCCAGACTTCCATCGGCAAGGGAGGCCAGAATGTGAGCCTCCTCTCTTTTTAGCGCCAATTTTGAACGAACAACCTCCGCTATTCGTTCAGAGGGCAACGGATTAAAGGTAATCCTTTGGCAGCGAGAGGTAATGGTGGGAAGAATGAAATCTAAATTAGCGGCAAGGAGGATCAACACGGTGTGAAGGGGAGGTTCCTCCAAAATTCTTAACAGAGCATTAGCCGCTTCCTGTCTCATTCGATCTGCGCCCGTGAGAATACAGACCCTCCTTTTCCCCTCATAAGGTCTGTGACTCAACTCCCTCTGCAGGTCCCTAATCTGATCGATTCGGATCCATTGGCCGTGAGGCTCTACCAAGAGGACGTCGGGATGATTGAGGTGATTTACCTTCAGACAGGATCGGCATTCATCACAGGGTTCTTCGCTCCCACGAGGGCAATTGAGGGTCTTGGCCAGGTTTAGGGCAACCAATTTTTTCCCAATCCCCTCCTTTCCCAGAAAAAGGTAGGCGTGGGCGACCCGCCGATTCCTCATGGCATTTCGGAGATGTTCTATCTGCCTGTCATGTCCGATAATCTCCTTGAAAGACATCTCGCCCACCTATGACGGCTTCGTAAAAAGTCCAACTGCCGTTCGACATGCTCACGGCCCTGAGCAAAGCCGAAGGGCTGCGTTACACTTCATCTTTCGTCATTGCGACGTACTGTAAGTACGCCTCATTCCTCAAGATTCGCAAGCCTTGCAT
>CBDUXJ010000191.1:0-5307 GCA_965371165.1 uncultured Syntrophobacterales bacterium
GCGTACTTCTATGTACGCCTCATTCCTCAGGATTTGCGCGCCTTGCATCTGGATTTTTTTCTTTGCCGTCTGATTCCGACTTTTTACGAAATCATCACCTTTTGGTCCCACAGAAATTTTTTCCTTTTATCCTGGGCAAAAATCCCAGGGTCCTGGTAGGCAAGGGCCCCACTCTGACAGGCCTTGACGCAGGGGGGGATGTCCTCCTTCGGGCAGCGGTTGCATTTGGCTACCCGGTCATCGTTCTCATCAGGCGTGAGGGCGTTGAAGGGACAGGCCAACATACAAGACCCACATCCCACGCAGCTCTCCCGATCATGAACGACCCCGCCTTCCCCTTCTCCATCCCGGAGGCTACCAGTAACACAAGCTTCAACACATGGAGCTAAAAGGCACTGTTGGCATCCCCACACCCAAGGAGTCCCGCGTGAGAAGGTCAAGGTCATCCTCCGAAGGGGCTTTTCGTCTCGAGGAATATCCATGACCTCTGAGACCCCCAGGGAATTCATCTGGCAGGCCAGAACGCATGACTGGCACACCATGCAGCGTTCTGGATGAAAGAATATTCGCTTATGCATTTTGTTATTCAAGCCCGAGGGAGCGCAACTTTGCTGCGGTGGGTTCGCCTGTGGTCCTATCCCACTCTCGGGCCTCGTAATACTCATTCAACAGGCGATCGTATTCCTCCCGATTCAACTTCGCCCCCTTGGCCGGGCCGTCTGGAATTTCCTCCTCGAAGAATCGAGATGGAGGATAATCCGCCTCCCTTCCGAGTCCTTCACGGAGGTTGAAGAGCTTCTCCACGTTATACACCCGCTCACCACACGTGTACAACTCCTCGGCGGTCATCGGCAGTCCAGTGCTGGCGACAAAGATTTCCTTCACCAACTCCAAACCCCTCTGGATGAGCATAGGGAAGCTGCGGGATCGGTACCAGGCGAATTTACAGATGCCCATGAGGTCCCCTATGGTCACCCAATTCTCGCTCCAGGCCACCATCTTCCCTTTGCCTTCCAGGGCTTCGACGTCGCTTACAGCAGCGGTCCCGAAATGAGCCTCCGCTTCCTCCGGTTTGATGAACTCATCGATGTAGGGAAAGCCGCGGAGGTGACAGGCCCCGCGGGTCGCTACAGCATAGGTGAGGGCCCGGGTCACGAGCGCGCGTGGGTCGGCGGCATCTACTTCGAGCCCCTTAACGTGGAGAGCATAGTAATCGGCATTCAATCGCTCACCCATGATTTTCGTACCTTCCGCCAGAAGATCGCCGAACCCCTCGCGATACGCGATCTTTTCGATGAAATAAAGTAGTGCCTCTCCGTTCCCAAAGACGAGTTCCTGGCCATCTACCTGATCTTTCTTCAGGAGACCCCGCTCGTAGAGCTCCATTGCCATGGCAATGGACGATCCGGCAGTCTGTTCATCAATTCCGTATTCGTCGCAGAGGTAATGGGCACGGAGAATAATGGCTGGATCCGTAACATAGGGCTTCGCCCCCAAGGCGTGGATGGTTTCGTACTCCGGACCTTTTGTGTAAATGGGAGCGAGGGAGCCTTCCTGGATCCTGGAATACCGTCTGCAGCGAACCATGCAGCCCATGCATCCCAGGGGTTTCACAAGGAATTTATTCCTGAAGGTTTCGCCGCTGATTGGCTCATAATCCTCGATGGTTCCGCGTTGGAAGTTCTTTGCCCCCCAGATGCCCAGTTTCTGTCGGTGTGCCGTAAGGTTAGGGGTTCCCAACCTTCGCAGCGTTTCCGTCCAGGCCTCTCCAACGAGGGTCTCCCGGTAGGCGTCAATGGCTTCCTTGAAGCGTTTGGGATCGGCGATACGTACATCATGGGCACCGCGGAGAACCACGGCCTTGAGGCGCTTCGAGCCCATCACTGCACCGGTGCCGCATCTCCCTCCAACACCTTCTTCATCGGTGACCACGCAGGCATAACGGACCAAGTTTTCCCCTCCAGGGCCTATGGCGCAGATATGAATGTCATCATCCCCGATCTCTTCCTTTAAGAGCTGACTCGTCTCAGTGACCTTCTTTCCCCAGAGATGGTCGGCCGGTCGGAGTTCGGCTCTTCCGTCTTCGATCCACAGGTAAACGGGCTCTTCGGATTTTCCTCGAATGGCGATCGCATCGAAACCAGCATATTTCAACTCCGGAGACCAATAACCACCGGAGTTCGTGTCGCCCAACGCTCCGGTCATGGGAGATTTCGTCGCCACTGTCAAGCGGCTGGCTGAAGGCGTTGGGGTTCCGTTCAGGGGTCCGGCGGCTAAGATAACGACATTATCGGGTGAAAACGGATCTGTCCCCGGCTTCACTTCGTCCCATAAAATCCGGGAACTGAACCCTCTGCCTCCGATATAGTTCAGGGCAAATGCGCGATCCAAGGGTTTCACCTGGATTGAACCATCGGTCAAGTTAACGTAGAGTATCTGACCGGCATATCCTCCACCAAATATGCTCATTCCGGGCCCTCCCTAACTATTCTCCTTGGTTCAACTGCCTTCCCCAACGGTTTGTAAGAATTTGGCAAACTCCTTCATCCGATGTCTCACGAATCGATCGGCATCGGTCAATTTGAGAACCTTCGCCGGGCAGTAGTCGACGCACTGCGGATCAGCACCACAGAGATCACATTTTAGGGCAACACCATCGACCGGGTCCAGGGTAATGGCTCCCACCGGGCAGGCGTTTACACACATGGCGCATCCGATGCAGAGATCTTCCTTAACCGTAACCATTCCGTCGGATTCCGGTCGATACAGAGCACCGGTTGGGCAGATGTTCATGCACGGAGGATCCTCACAGTTCAGACAGGTAACAGGGACGTCCACTCCCCTACCCAAGAATACAATTCTGATGCGGCTGCGCTTGGGATTGCCTACCTGGTGGTGGTGGAAGGAACAGATCAATTCGCACATGCGGCAGCGGCTGCAGATTTGCTCAGGGTCCTGCCGGTTCTCAAAATAGCCAATCCGCTGTCTACTCATCTCATCCTCCTGACACAAAGTACAAGAGACTCACTTTATCCTTATCCCGAAGGCGAATTACCTGTTCATTGAGAGCTGTTCCCGTAAACATTCGATTATTCACCATGACCATCAGCCCGGGGAGGATCGAATCTCCCCCTTCTTCAAAGAGAAGGGAGTTGATTTTCCCCCCGCTTTCAGTGGAGAGACGACGCAGTAATCCTTTGGCAGTCCCCTCACCCTCTTCCAATTCTATGAATACGGATGAAGACTGGAAAGCGGTCTGAAAAACCGAGCTGAGCTCAACCTCGATCTTTAAAGTCACCGTGTCATACCAACAATGACGAAAAACTGAGATATATCCATCATTTCTCTAACCTAGCCTCGTCAACCTTGGTTGATCATTTAAAAATGGCAAAAGAAATTCGCTCTTCTACGATCGATCATACCTACAAACCTAGGAAGAGACAAGCCAATTAAGAAGGACAACATATGAACCAATTGAGAGCGACGCATTCCTCCGGGAAATGGGACTCTTGTAGTGATAGAGTCGGGATGACAAGAAGTGATGACCGTGTGGGTCCCTATGACTTGTCCATGATAACTGTAATTGTTTGCTTTAATCCCCCCTTTTTGCCTTTCTTAGTTCTTTGATGACATACCAAAATGGAGGAGGACAACCCGTGACTTTGGTGGCATTCCTCATAGGTAGTTTACAGGCACATTTACCGATTAAGAAAGGCTTTCCTTCAATTTCGTCAAGAGGTTCAATATCTGAACCCACAAAAAAAATGGTCTTATCCCACTTCTGTATTTGTAGCGGTTTGAATGCATGCAAGGTCCAGCGAATAGCAAAGGAGCATCCAGAACAGGAACCGCCTTCTATAACAGTGACGTTTTCATGCTTTCCGATCTCATCAGGGATGGCGGGGCGAAATTCACGTCGGACTCTATCTGGGTGTTCTCCCAGTACGGTAATGTTCTCCAAATTTGCTTCGCCTAGCCCCATCTCATGGGAATAACGGATATGATTCACCTGCAGAGGATTCCTGCCCATGATGTATGCCCCCATCGCATCGACAGCTACAAAATCATTTCCAGCAATAATAGTATTCATTTTCACTGGTGTACCACAGACACCCGAGCCCGGTACAAACCCTTCCTGCCCGACAATGCCATCAATAACCGTGAAATCGGGGTGATGAACTGTCATCATATCAGCAATGCATCGATCCAGTTCAAAGTCTTCTTCGGTTTTTTTTCGGACTCCAACTCTATGGAACATCTTCTTCTGCACATCAGGTAAGGTTCCCTTCAAGTTTTTCATTCCCAAACTAACGCCTGTGTATATATGTGTTTTCAATACCGGAACACTGATCAGGACATCACATTCCGCAGCAGGCCTAAAAATCTTAATTTTCTTCAAGAGTTTTCCCTGTACCACTTTCTTTTCGACCGCATCATTCTGATCTTCATCCAAATTGAGAACCTTGACCCCCGCCTTTTCAAACATCTGCTTGACTCCAAGTTCGGACATGACTTTGCCGGCATCAAATCCGACAACAGAGCTCTCAGCCACGATAATTTCTCTTGGTCCTGCTTCCTTTGCGACTTCGATCACCCCCACGACCACCTCAGGGTTGGTGGTCGCCCCGGTATCGGACCCCATGGGAACAGCGTAATTTGGAGTGATCAAAACCGTTTCACCCTTCTTAATCAGATTTCCCAAACCGCCCAAGAGGTTTAAGGTTTTTTTCACTGTTTCGATTATGTTTTCTCCCCGTTGTATCGCAACCTCAACATTTTTCATGTAACGATCTCCTTGAACTTGTCCATCTTCACCTCATCTCACCGGAGGCAGCGAGAATAGAGACCAATTCCTTCCTCGTGGGATGTGTGCAGACCCATACCGACCGGCATGGCCGCTGGAATAGTGAGTTTTTACGAATAATAGATAAGCCCCTCCTGTTGGAAGTGTGAAACAGTGATCAATCTCCACGAAACGCCCTTGCTCCATACTCCCATTCTGCACGCTTAAATGCCCAGTACCTGGACCGGATTGTCTGAGACCATTGTTCGTATATCCCGCTTGGACAAACCGAAACTGAGCATGTCCTTGATATAGATTCCCATCTGTTGTACGGGCACTGGGTTAAGCCATTGGCCGGAGTCTGTTGACATGATACAATGTTTTGGTCCGATTGCCTTGATACCGTTGTACAAATCCTCCAGTTTAATGGGGTGTGACACCTGGCGTGTGGCATCGTTATACGTGTGTTCGAGATAGGTAGCCCCCAGATCCAACATTACCTTCATCTCTTTAACGCTGTAATT
>CBDUXJ010000192.1:0-5305 GCA_965371165.1 uncultured Syntrophobacterales bacterium
CCTTCGGCTTTGCTCAGGGCCATGAGCCTGTCGAATGGCAGATGGACTTTTTACGGAGCCGTCAATCTTGGAACCTTGACAAACCCATACTGCGTGATTATTCTGTAGATGAGTTGTTGGATAGGGCTTATAGCCGCTTTTCCCTATCCCATGGGGGATAAGGGGCAAAGGAGATCCATGAGCACGGTCTTAAATAAGCGGTTTAGGGAGGTCCTCGAGTTAATCATCATGGATTACATTTGTAGCGCCGAGCCAGTTGGTTCGAGGACGATCTGTAAACGGTACGGTATTCAATTGAGCCCCGCCACCGTAAGAAATGTGATGGCAGACTTGGAGGATTTAGGTTTTCTCTGGCAACCCCATACCTCTGCGGGGAGGATTCCTACGGATAAGGCCTTTCGTTTTTACGTCGATGAAATCCTCAATGTTCAAAGCTTGAATCAAACTCAGCGAGAGAAAATACGGCGGGAATATCGGATATCACAATACAATATCCCGGAAATGATGAGGGAAACCTCCAGAATCCTCTCCGGTTTATCCCATTACACAGGGGTGGTCTTGACCCCGAAGATGGCTTCCACCATTTTCAAACATATTCAATTTATTCGGTTGAGCATCGATCAAATACTGGCCGTTTTCGTGGCCTCTACGGGGGCCGTACAAAACAGAATTATCCAAATGGGCCACAACCTCTCCCAGGATGAACTGGATAAGATCAGCCGATATCTCAATGAGATGCTCGAGGGATTGACCTTAGCGCAGGTCAGGAAAAAAATCCTCAAAGAGATGGAAGGGGAGAGAATTGCCTATGACCGTTTGATGAAGCAGGCCCTTAAGCTGGGCCACAGGGCCTTCAGCAACCAAGAGGAGAAGGAATTATATATCGACGGCAAGATGAATATTCTCGATGAACCGGAGTTCGCGAACATCGAAAAGATGAAGAGCCTTTTTCGAGCCTTCGAGGAGAAAGGCCTTTTGATCACATTGTTGGATAAATGTTTAGCCGCAGAGGGAGTCCACATTACCATAGGGTCTGAAAGCGAATGTAGTGAGATGGAAGACTTCAGCCTGGTGTCATCACCCTATGGAAGGATAGATCGGACATTGGGGATTTTAGGTATATTCGGACCAAGGAGGATGAATTACTCGAGGGTTATTCCCCTGGTCGAATACACCGCCCAATTGTTAACGCAAATATTGGAATCGGAATAATCGTCCTTCCTGCCGTAAAGGAGGAATTGCGTGAAAGAGGCTGAAGAGACGAGGGATGGCGGGGCTGGCCAATCAACCGAAGTTCAAGGGGAAGAAAAACAACCCAGGAGGCGGAAATCAAAAAGGGAACAAGAGATCGGGATGCTGAAAGCCCAAGTGGAGGAGAAGGCGAAACTGGCTGAGGAGAATTATGATCGATTCCTTCGGGCCCAAGCCGAATTGGAGAACTATAAGAAAAGGGTTGAGAGGGAAAAGAGCACCCTTGTCAAATACGGCAATGAAGAATTCATCAAGGCAATTCTGCCGATTATCGATAGCCTTGAGAGGGCCCTGGATCATACTCCGGGGGAAAATTCAGATGGAATATCAGATGGACTACTGGAAGGGATTAAAATTACCCTCAATCAACTCCTCCAAGTACTGGAGAAATTCGGTGTAACCCCCATCGCCTCAGTGGGCAAACCCTTTGATCCCAGCAAACATGAGGCTATGATGCAAGTCGAATCAACGGATCATGAACCGAATACGGTGGTATCCGAATTACAAAAGGGGTATTTTTTGAACGATCGATTGATACGACCGGCCATGGTAAGCGTGGCACGACGCCCGAAGGAAGGGCAAGAGGGTACAGAATCATCTTAGCCAGGGTAATGGATCCCAGTCCAGGTCGAAAAGGAGAAGGAAATGGGTAAGATCATAGGTATCGATTTAGGCACCACCAACTCGTGTGTGGCGGTAATAGAAGCCGGTGATCCGGTTGTGATCGCCAATGCCGAGGGGAGCAGGACAACTCCCTCAGTGGTCGCCTTTACCGACAAAGGAGAGAGGCTGGTCGGCCAAATCGCCAGAAGGCAGGCCATAACAAACCCGGAAAACACCGTATATGCAATCAAAAGGCTGATTGGCCGGAAATTTACGGATCCAGAGGTAAAAAAGGATATAGAAATCGTCTCGTACAAGATCGCCGAGGCGAAGAATGGAGACGCATGGGTCAAGGCCCGGGATAAGGAATACAGCCCTGCTGAAATTTCAGCCATGGTTCTCCAGAAGATGAAGCAGACCGCGGAGGACTACCTGGGTGAGGAGGTAAAGGATGCGGTTATCACGGTTCCGGCTTATTTTAACGATAGCCAGCGCCAAGCCACAAAGGATGCAGGAAAGATCGCGGGGTTAAACGTCCAGAGGATAATCAATGAGCCTACGGCGGCCTCATTGGCCTATGGGTTGGATAAGAAAAAGGATATGAAGATCGCCGTCTTTGATTTGGGGGGAGGCACCTTCGACATCTCCATACTGGAGCTGGGTGAGGGGGTCTTCGAGGTAAAATCGACCCATGGGAATACCCACCTGGGAGGGGAGGACTTCGACCAGCGGGTCATCGAGTATCTCGCCGATGAATTCAAAAAGGACCAGGGGATTGATCTCAAGACCGACCGTATGGCCCTCCAAAGGCTGAAGGAGGCGGCAGAAAAAGCCAAGATGGAATTGTCAAGCTCCATGGAAACGGATGTCAACCTCCCATTCATAACCGCCGATGCCAGCGGACCAAAACACCTCAACATAAAGCTGACCCGGTCCAAATTGGAAAAATTGGTGGAGGATCTGATCGAAAAAGTGGAGGGTCCATGCAGAACCGCTCTTCAAGACTCCGGACTCTCACTCTCGGATATCAATGAAGTCATCCTGGTCGGAGGGATGACCCGAATGCCCAAGGTTCAGGAAAAAGTTAAATCGATCTTCGGTAAGGATCCCAGTAAGGGGGTTAACCCTGATGAGGTGGTTGCCGTCGGGGCCGCCATTCAGGGAGGGGTTCTGAGGGGCGATGTGAAAGACGTCCTCCTTTTGGACGTAACCCCCCTTTCCTTGGGCATCGAAACCCTGGGAGCGGTATCCACCAAACTCATCGAAAAAAACACCACTATCCCCACTCGCAAGAGCCAAATCTTCTCGACAGCCGCCGATAATCAACCTGCCGTCAGCATCCATGTACTGCAAGGGGAACGCGATATGGCCATGGATAATAAGACCCTGGGTAGGTTTGAACTGGTTGGGATTCCTCCCGCGCCTCGGGGACTCCCCCAGATCGAGGTGACATTCGACATCGATGCCAATGGGATCGTCCACGTCTCGGCCAAGGACCTTGGAACGGGGAAGGAGCAATCAATCAAAATCACCGCATCCAGCGGCCTCACGGAAGAGGAGATTCAGAAGATGGTGAGGGATGCCGAGGCCCATGGCGAGGAGGATAGGAAGAAGCGCGAATTGGCGGAGGCCCGGAATAACCTGGATAGCTTAATCTACACCACCGAGAAGTCGTTGGGACAATTTGCTGACAAGATCGATGCCTCCGAAAAGAAGGCCATTGAGGAAGCCATTGAAGCGGCCAAAAAAGCCATGGAATCCAACGAGATTTCCGCGATAAAATCGGCCTCCGACAACTTGACCCAAACCTCCCACAAATTGGCCGAGGCCATGTACGCCAAGGCCTCTCAACAGGCGGAAGGACCACAGGCTGAAGCAGCCCAAGGCCAGGAGTCTGCCACTGGTGCGAAGGAACCTGAGGAAGAGGTTGTCGATGCCGATTTCGAAGAGGTAAAGGACGATCAAAAGTAGAATCACGATGGAATAGGATTTCGAATCTGGGGCGAGGCTTCATCACCTCGCCCCTTTTTTACTCCATTGACTATGATTGAAGTAAAGCATCTTAGCTACATCTATAATAAGGGAAATCCTTGGGAAATCAAAGCCCTTGAACGAATCTCATTTCGAGTTGCGAGGGGGGAATGCCTTGGAATCATCGGTGAATCGGGCTCCGGCAAATCCACTTTGGCCCAACATCTCGCGGGACTCCTCTCCCCCACTCTGGGCTCAGTTCTCGTAGACGGAGCCGATATCTACAAAGCACAACGGGGAAAGGAAACGAGAAAAACGGTGGGGCTCATCTTTCAATCTCCCGCTGACCAACTATTCGAGGAATCCGTTTTTAAGGAGATCTCCTTCGGTTTGAGAAAGTGGAAGAACCTGAGCCCCCGGGAAATCGAAGAAAGGGTCAAAGGCGTATGCAGGGAATTGGACCCATCTTTGGAGGAACTGATGGACCGATCTCCCTTCGAACTGAGCGGAGGGGAAAGGATTATGGTGGTAATCGCCAGTGTATTGATATCCAAACCGGAGATCTTGGTCTTTGATGAGCCTCACGCGGGATTGGATCCAGATAACCGGGGTAAGGTCTTACACCAACTAGAAATCCTTCATAGGAACAAAAAAACCCTTATCATCCTTTCCAATCAATCCGAAGGCCTGATCCACCTCTTTGACCGAGTTATGTTCCTGCACCAGGGGAAAATCGTTGTCCAAGGAAGGCTCGAAGACCTATTGGCATCTGGAGAAATAGACCGAAGGGTAACGGACCTCTTGCCCCCATTGACTCGCATGCTGATCCACTTGAGGGAAAAAGGGATCAAGGTCATTCCCTCCATCGATCCCCCCTCCTCTATCTCCCTGGAAATCCATCGCCTCCTCGAAAAGAAGCGAGAGAAAAGATAGAATAAAACCCATGAAGGCAGGCATCATGGAAAGCGGTGGAACCTCCACAGACGGTACCAAACACCATTGTCCCTTCGTTTCAATGCTTCGCGGTCTGTTGGCCGCATTCCCTTTCCCTCACTCAAAAGAATTTTTGACCATTCTAAAGTTCGCTTCACTGCAAACTCAAAACTCGCCCTTCAGGCTCAGACATTGAATTTGCGGCCGTTCCGCTTCACTAATAATGGTTACCTAAAATTCTTTAATGTTTGCTCCAGGGAACACGGCCAACAACCGGTTCCGAAATGACCTCGGGGGTTCGGAGCTGGTTATTTCTTACCCCTTCCAGTCCAGTTTGGGTGCTGCAGTGCTGCAGCGAAATACAAGTTCTGCGGTGTTGCAGTGCTGCTGTGCTGCGGTCGGAAGGAAGCGGGGATGAGGGTAGAGGTAAGAGGCAGGAGGAGAGGATAGGCAGTAAGCAGTGAGCGGTAGGCAGGGTAAGGGAAAAGTGTATTTTGGATTTCTCCTCCTAGATGACCCTTGTCCCTCAGATTACGCTCAGGGACAA
>CBDUXJ010000193.1:0-5254 GCA_965371165.1 uncultured Syntrophobacterales bacterium
GAATTTGGAGCTTTTTACTTTGCCATCGAATTTTGACTTTTTACGAGATCATCAATGGTTATTGGTCGAAAACCGATAACGAGTAACCGATAACCAATTACGGATAACGAGTTACGAATAACGGATCACGAAATATCAAGGGCTTTGGGAAGATCCTTCAATTCCCTCAATACGCGTCTCGGCCTTTCTCGTATGAGCTTTTCCAGGGGATGGTAGCCGCTGCCCAGGGCGTAGACATCTATCCCGGCTGCCTTCCCGGCTTTGATGTCTTCAGCAGTATCTCCCACCATGATGATTTCGTTGGGATAAAGGGCCAAATCCTTGACAACGGCATTTACCATGTCGGGAGAGGGTTTCGGCCTCAAGCCATCCCCAACCCCCGTGATGGTATTGAAGAAGCGATCGATCCCCAGTTGGGCGAGGAGCTTTCGGCAAAATTTCCCTGATTTGTTGGAAGCCACTGCTAATCGAATCGATCGCCGGAAGAGCTCTTCGATGACCTCCTTTGCCCCGTCGAGAAGGGACGTTTTATCCAGATAAATGTCGCGATATTTTTCGCGGAAGATGGGCTTAGCCTCTTCTATTTGATGAGGGGGAAGGAAAGGCTTCAAAATTTCCTCCAGCGATCCCCCCACGTATTCACCTAGCTGATGGAAGGGGAAGGGGGGAATGGCGAAGTGGTTGAAGACCTCAACAAGCCCGATGTAGATGGCCTCATAGGAATCGATGAGCGTTCCATCCAGATCGAAGATGAGTCCCCTGGTTCTCCTTGACAGATCGTCCATTACCTCCCCGAAATGGTCGAAATAGGTACAATCGATTCCCTCTCGAACGAAGTGATCGAAGAGGGCCTCCTTGGCATATCTCTGATCCGCCTCCTGAGCGGCGCATCGATCGGAATATCCATTGCCGATGTAAGTGATCCGGTCGTAAAGGGGTCGTTTTTCAAGCAGGATCGTCCTCTTACAGGTTCCACAAAGGCCGCAATCAGGGTTATGGTGAGGGTAGTCGAAGCGGATTCTCCCGCCCCTTTTGAAGGAGATTCGGTTAGCGAAAATGGGTATAAGGGGAAGGTCGTGATGCTCCAGGATTCGGTTGATATAGATGTCGAAACCATCGCTGACGATGTTTAGATCGATACCCTTGCGAAGACAATAATCATGGAATCTCCCGAAGTACGGGTCGATGAGGGATTTCTCCCTGATGAAGCCTTCCATCTCCTTGGGGGTTGCCTCGCAAATCCCGGCTATTCTTGTATAGGCCTCCCTGGATCCGATTTTCCCCTCCCTGTACTGTCGGTCGATCTCCTCCCAATTCCCCTTTGCGAACGCGCTCAAGAGCTCGTAGCTGATATCCCGAATGCTAATCGTGCCGTCGAAATCACAGAGGATGAGGTGTTTCATAGCATCTTTCCCACGGCCTTTCGTCCATTTGGGCGGGTGCTTCTCGTCTTCCGGATCCGATGAAATGGGGGGAAGGATCGGGCAAAGACCCTTCTCCCTTGGAGGGTTTGCTAAATCGAGGCTCATTTTGAGGGGCGGCTTTTGAAATTCTTCTCGAGGCGTTCGGCCACGATCCTGGGAACCAACCCATTCACATCTCCCCCCAAACTGGCCACTTCTTTGACGGTTCTCGAGGATATGAAGAAGTAGTCCTTTCCGGTCATCATAAACAGGGTATCAAGCTTTTTATTCAGGTTCTTGTTCATATGGGCCATCTGGAATTCGTATTCGAAGTCGGAGGTGGCTCTCAATCCCCTCAGGATTACGCTGGCGTTTGTCTTCTCGACGTAGTCCACCAAGAGGCCGCTAAAACTTTCAACCACGACATCGGGCATGGCCTGCAGGGCTCTCTTGGCCATTTCTACCCTCTCGTCGATGGTAAAGAGGGTTTTCTTTTGGGCGTTATCGGCGATGGCGACGATGACACCGTCGAAAATTTCTAAACCCCGTTCGATGATATCTATATGACCATTGGTGATGGGATCAAAGGATCCGGGATATACTGCTATCCTTCCCATTGAGAACCGCCTTTCCTCAGACCTCGGATGATCGGAGCGATGGACTCCATTGAAAGATGGAGATTACCGTATCTCCATGCCGTTTTCGCTTTTGAAGCACCAGCCTCCCCGGCTGAGGAGTGGGGGTCTCCGCAAGGTCGTGCTCGACGACGATCACCCCCCCCTCGTTTACCATATCATTGGCATTGATGGATCGCAAGGTTTTGTCCACAAAGCCACTTCCATAGGGCGGATCTATGAAGACGAGGTCGACCTTCTCATTCCTGTGCCTCAAGACCTTCAGGGCAACCACTGCGTCCAGGGAAATGATTTCAGCCTTATCTCGGAAGCCACAGAGGTCTCTGTTTTTCAATAAGGCCCTGAGGGGAGTCCTCTCTTTTTCGACGAAGATGGCCTTTTTCGCCCCTTGACTGAGGGCCTCCAGCCCAAGATTTCCCGTTCCCGCAAACAGATCCAGAACCGTTCTTCCTTCCACATGGCCCTGGATCATACTGAAGATCGATTCCTTTACGTTGTCCCGGGTTGGCCGGATCCCCCTCGCCTTAACGGCGGTCAGTTTCCTCCCCTTTACCGTCCCCCCTAAGATTCTCATCCCTCTGCCCTCGCTCCCGAATCCCCACTCAATGAGACGATAACTCCATGACTTTTTTCCGCATATTCTCTTGGTGAGTGCCCTTCCAATAGATTCGGGAACACTCAGGACATGAGTTGAATTCGGAATAGGTGGACAAGACGAAATCTGGAACTTTCCCCTCCACCTCTTCTTTGGGGATTTTTCTCAGTTGCCTGTTGCAGATGAGACAACGGGAGAAGATGCGATGTTGATCTATCTTCAGGCCTAACTCCCTTATCACGCTCCTCAATTGGAGGTCCGGATTGTCCTCTCGAACCAGGATAACCCCTTGGAAGTTTCCACCATGGGAAAATTTCGTGGTGCGGGTTAACAATATCCGATCCCTTCCCTTTTCCATGAGTATCCGCCAATCATTTCCTCGCCAGTAGAGGGTATCATATCCGAGGGCTCTCAGCCATTTCGCCAGCCTTCCCAGCATGCGGTCGACGATGAATCGTTCAGCCATTGGACTTCGATGCCCGCCTTATGAGGTCGAAAGCGCAACGCCTCGCTTCCTCCAAAATCGTTTCCTCATTTTCTACCTTTCGATTGGCCATGAGTACCTTCCCATCGCAAATGAGGGTGTGGACGCATCCCCCATTCCCAGAGTAGGCCAGATCTGAGTAGAGATCGAAGTGAGGAGTTAATTCGGGTCTTTGAAGATCGATCAGGGCTATGTCCGCCAAGGTCCCCCCCTTGATTTCCCCACAGTTCAAGCCAAAGGCCTTGGCCCCATTGATGGTGGCCATTTGAAAGGTCTCGAGGGCTGGAAGGACAGTGGTGTCTTTGTGGTGGTATTTTTGTAAGAGGGAAGCGAATTTCATGCTCTCCAACATATCTAGGTTGTTGTTGGATGAACATCCGTCTGTGCCGAGAGATATGGTAATCCCGGCCGCCTTCAACTCCTCATAGGGAAAGGCCTTTCCCACGGCCAATTTCATATTGGAGATGGGGTTATGAACCACCTTTACCTCGTGCTTCTTCAGGAGTAAAATCTCCTTGGGGTTGAACCAGACTCCGTGACAGGCGATGACATTCGGTCCCAAAAAACCAATCTTCTCCAGGTACTCGACGGGCAACATTCCCTGTTTTCGGATACAGTCCTCCACCTCTTTTTGGGTTTCGGATAGGTGAATGTGGATGAGAAGCCGATTGTCCCGTGCAAAATTGGCCGCCCACTTCAAACTCTCCTCGGAAACGGTATAGATGGCATGGGGGCCCAGGGTGAAGGTGATCCGGTCGCCGAAATTCCCGCTTTCCTCGAATAACTTCATATTGATTTCGATCTGTTCTCGAGCCTTTTTCTTGTCGAAGAAGTCTATGAAGACGGCACTTATGGCCGAGCGGATCCCCATTTCCAGAACTGCCCGGGCCGTTCCCTTCCAAAACCAATACATATCATTGAAAAAAGTGGTCCCCGTTTTGATCATTTCCAAACAGGCAAGTCTCGCTCCGCAGTAGATGTCTTCCTCCGTCATTTGGGCCTCCGCCACCCATATCTTCTTCTCCAGCCAGTCCTGGAGGTGCATATCATCCGCGTACCCTCGGAGGAGCGTCATGGCAGCGTGGGTGTGTCCATTGATAAATGACGGAATGGCCGCCTTGCCATCCCCTGATATGTGGATATCCGCCGGGAGTTCGATGGAATCGTCGATCCTTTGAACGATGTTTCCTCGGATAAAGATATCCTTTTTGTGTTCATTCAGGGTAACCCCTTTGATTAGGATGCTCACCTTACCTCCTCTATAATGGCCAGGACGAGGCTTTTCGCCTTCTCCATATTGGTCTGTGCATTTCGAAGAATCTCCTCGGCCGTAAGGGGGGTTTCAGAAATCCCATGACAATAGTTGTCAATGGAGCAGATGCTTGCGTAAGGGATGGAGAGCTCCTCGGATAAGGTTGCCTCATTTCCCATGGTCATCCCTACCACTTCTCCGAAATTTCTTAACAGGTGAATCTCGGCACGGGTTTCCAGCCGTGGCCCTCTGGTTTGAATATAGATACCTTCGCCGGTTACCTCGATCTTTCGTTTCTTTGCCACCTTGATGATGAGCTGACGAAGATCTTCATTCAGTCCGGGGATGATATGGCGAATTTTACCATCAAAGAAGGTTTGAATCCCCCAGAGGTTGATATAATCGTGGGGGATGAGGAGAGTTTTTGGGGGAATTTCTGGTTTGAGACTACCGACGGAGTTGACCCCGATAATCATTGATACCCCCAATTCCTTAAAGGCACTGAGGTTGGCTTGGTGATTGATTCGATGGGGAGGAATGCTGTCCTCCATTCCATGCCGAGGCAAAAAGATCATATGCTCGGATTCAAAAACGGTCACCTTCCCGAATCGGGTGGACAACTCCAATGAATCTGCCTTTTCTGAGAGGCCTCTTCGCCGAAAGGCCGTCCCGGCAATAACGCCCGTTTTTGCCATCTACCCTCCTGCAGGGACGGGGTTCTGTATTCGCATCTTTAGGAAGAGGGAGTCCTAACCCTCTATAATAGGGAATTCTCCGGCTTACGTCAAACCCGGATATCTTGTAGTTTCCTTAATTCTGTAGGGAGTATTTTTAGTAACCTGGTGATCATATGGGACTCAGGGGGCTTTGCCCCAGCTGGAATAT
>CBDUXJ010000194.1:0-5234 GCA_965371165.1 uncultured Syntrophobacterales bacterium
TTCGGGATCAGGAAAAGTCCGAGTTCATCATCGTCACCATACCCGAAGCCCTTGGGGTCAAACAGACTGAAAGGATCATCAGCGATTTCGATCAATACGAGATCATGGTAAACCATATGATTATCAATAACGTCGTCAAAGAGGCAGATTGCGCCTTCCACCAGACCAGAAAGGCGATGCAGATGGAATATATAAAAAAACTTGAGGATCGATATGGAAAGAGGATGAAACTCATCCAGGTTCCCCTGGCCCCCCGCGAGATCAAGGGAGTGGAGCGCATCGAGCAGGTGTCGGAGATCCTCTTCTCCAAATAGGTTACCTCTCAATCTATTGAGGCTAACCCTTCGGGAGGTATCATGACCATTTCAAGACGAGCCCAAGGGATTACACCCTCTCCAACCCTGACCATCACGGCGAAGGCAAAGGCCATGAAGGCAGAGGGTATCGATGTAATCGGATTTGGCGCGGGGGAGCCGGAATTCGATACCCCGGATCATATCAAAAAGGCCGCCATCAAAGCCCTGGAGAACGGGTTCACCAAATATACACCGGCCGGTGGAATCGACGAGCTGAAGGATGCCGTTATTGGGAAATTCAAGCGGGACAATGGATTGGACTATGACCGAACACAAATTCTCATCTCCTGTGGAGGAAAGCATTGTCTCTATAATTTGGCCCAAGTTCTCTTCGACACGGGAGACGAGGTTATAATCCCATCCCCCTATTGGGTATCCTATCCCCCCATAGTCACCCTAGCCGATGCCCTCCCCGTCATCCTTGAAACGACGGAGGAGAGCGGGTTCAAAATGGACCCTGACAAGCTGAGACGGACCATCACTAAAAGGACCAAGGCGTTAGTCCTAAACAGCCCTTGTAATCCCACCGGGACGACGTACACGGAAAGCGAACTGAGGGAGATCGCGGATATCGTCCTGAAGAAAGGGATTTACGTCATTTCAGACGACATCTACGAAAAGATCGTCTACGATGGATTTAAATACATCAGCATCGCCTCTTTTGATAAGGAGATCAAGGAGAGGACCATCATCGTCCATGGTGTATCCAAGACGTACTCGATGACCGGTTGGCGAATCGGATTCACGGCCGGGCCCAGCTCCATCATAGAGGCCATGAATAAAGTACAGGGTCAGAGTACCTCCAATCCCACTTCCATCTCCCAAAAAGCCTCCCAAGAAGCCTTGAATGGTCCACAGGATCTGGTCCAGGCCATGGTAGGAGAATTCCAAAAAAGACGGGACTACGTGATCAATAGACTCAACTCATTGGAGGGGGTCTCGTGCATCAAGCCAGTAGGGGCTTTCTATGCCTTCCCCAATTTCTCAAGCTATTTGGGCAAATCCTTCAGGGGGAAATTCATAAGGGACTCCATGGATTTGGCGGATTATCTTCTCGATGTCGCCGGGGTCGCCGTGATTCCCGGCGCGGCCTTCGGTATCGAGGGGTTTGAGAGGCTTTCCTTTGCCACCTCCATGGAGAATATCGAAATTGGCATGGATAGAATTGAAAAGACGATCAGGGAATTGGCTTGAGGGGAAACGGACGAGACCTCACTTCTTCCCCCCTTTTCGACCCTTTTCCTCAAAGTAGTCCTCTAAGATCTTCGGATGGTCGAAGACAATGCCTCCGGGGAGGTTATGTGGACCGAAGATTCCCACATCCTGAGCGTCATCCAAGGCCTCAGGAATTCCTTGAGCATTTGCAATGTAAACGGTTGATATTACATGAAATCTGGGGTCCCTCTTGGGATTTGAATAGGTGTGAAACTGGCGGATAAGATGGACGTTGAGCCCCGTCTCCTCCTTGGCTTCCCGAACCGCAGCCTCCTCCAAACTTTCCCCGTAATCGACAAATCCCCCGGGAATGGCCCAACCGAGAGGTTCATTTTTTCTCTTGATCAAGACGATCCCCGCCTCTACTCCCCCGGCTTCAATTTCAATAATGATGTCAACCGTGGGCAATGGGTTTTTATATTGCCTTATTTTAGTTCCACATTGAGGGCATTGGATAAATCTTCTCATCTCTCTCCTCGTCTAAACGATTCCTCCCTGATCTGCTTACTGGAATTTGCACATCTTTGGGGGAATCCGTTGTTCCTGAGGAATAATCTGCCGGAAAAGGGTCATTTCGGAACAAGTCGTTGCCCTGGTTCCCTGGAGCGAACATTAAAGAATTTTGGCTAACCATTCTCGGTGAAGCGAAACGGCCGCAAACCTAATGTTTGAGCCCCAAGGGCGAGTTTTAGGTTTGCAGTGAAGCAAAGTTTAGAATGGTCCAAAATTCTTTTTAGTAAGCGAAAGGGCATTTGGGCAACAGACCGCAGTGCTTTGAAACGCAGGAACAAGGGAGTCACCTGTTGAAAGATCTCATTTCCAGCAAAATTAAGGATTTCCAAAGATACTTCACGCAAAAGTGAGGAAACTCCCACCCATTACACCTTGCCGGTTTGGAGCAATTCTTTTCTCAGCGTGTCCAGGGCGAGGATAGCCATTCTCTCCCGAAGCATCCTTTCCGTTCCCACAAGGTGATAATCGGCGTATTCCCTCATACCTTCGGAGACGATACCGATATACAGGTGGGTCTTGATCTCTCCGCCCTCCTTTGAGATCCCCTTTTCCGAAAACCCCGAGACGGACAATCCCAGGTCGCTCCGACAACGCTCTCTCGCCTTCTCTGCAAGGCAAAGGACAAATCTTCCCCTGTCTCTCTTCAGTTTTCTGTATTCTGCCATCCCAATGCCCAGGAAAGCCCGTGTTGCCCCTTCCGTATTGAGTACAACACTCTGGAAGAATTGGGCGCTATTGGTCCCTGACAGCCTCTGGGCGATCAAGCCACCTGTATAGGACTCCGCCGTTGAAAGGGTGAGGTTCATTTTTTCCAGGAGCTTCGTGACGCTCCCCTCCAGGGTCTCCTCATCCACTCCATAGATGAGCGTGCCCAACCGGCCCCTTATTTGGGCCTCTGCCTCTTCAATGAGGGATTTCGTCTCCGTAGGACGTCCCCCTTTGGCCATGATACGGATCTTTATATCCCCTGGGGATGCCAAAAGCCCGATAGATGGATTTTTTTCCTCCTGGATGAGATCCGCGATCTGCTCGTTCACCGAGCTTTCCCCCAGGCCGCATACTCTCAAAACCTTGTACTGAACCGTTCCTTCCCTTATGGTGAATTTCTTCCGAAGATAGGGGATCACCGCCCTTTCCATCAAGAATTCCATCTCCCGGGGAACTCCGGGCAGGGTGATCAGTGCCCTCCCCTCTTCCTCCAAGATAAAGCCGGGTGCCGTTCCCACGGGATTTTCGATGGGAATGGCCCCATCAGGGATGAGGGCCTGCCTCCTATTGCTCGCCACCATCTGAAATCCCCTGCGACGAAAATGGGCCTCAATTTGATCCATGAGGTGCTGGTGAAAGACGAGCTTCCTTCCGGCAACCTGAGAAACCACTTCCCGGGTTAGATCGTCCTCGGTCGGCCCGAGGCCGCCCGTAATAATGATGATCGGGGATCGCTTCAGGGCAAGATTCAGGGTTACTGCCATCTCCACCCTGCTGTCCCCCACAGCGGTCACATAGGCTAGATCTATTCCCAATGGGGTCAGCCTCCGTCCAATATGGGCCGAGTTGGTATCGACGATTTGTCCGATCAATAGCTCGGTTCCAATGGTAATGATTTCGGCCTTCACCTGATTCTCTCCCAATGGACGCACCTCCGTACAAAGGATAAACTACCCGAAGGGGGATGCAATACTCATCCCACAAGGTTTTTCAATTTACCACAATGGTATGGGAAATGGAAAGGGGTAACCGACTGGAGACTCGTGAGTTTCTAAAGAACACCGTTGTCCGTATGAGGAATCATTTCCGTTTATCTGGTTTGAATCGTTGAGATGGTTTAGATCGTTTGTAGGGTTTATTGGGTGGCCCGCTCTCCCTAATGGTAATGTGCTGGAGAAGTCGTTAACTCGGAACTATCAATCTCAAATGCCTCAATTCAACCATCAATTTCAAATGTCAAAATCCAAATGTCAACTAAGAATGTCAAATGTCAAAATCCAAATATCAAATGAAATTTCAACTTTGAATTTTGTAATTTGGTATTTATTTGAGCTTTGACATTTGGCATTTATTTCTAATTGGGGCTTTGTCATTTGTCATTATAATCGCTGTTCTTTCTGCTACGGATACCCATTATTCCAATATTCCAGTTGCAGCAAAGTCCCTGAGGTCCTATAGAATCAACAGGTTACAAAAAAACCCTCGTGAAACGAGGGAAGCTCCAGAAAATGAAATGGTGTAAAGGGAACGTGGGGGGTATCGCCCACGTCAAATGATGGAGGCGGCTTCGAAGTGCTCTTTTTGGGCCAAGCCCTCGGCTGCTTCCACGGTCTGGCGGATGATCTCAAGGGCGGTGGCCTTGTCCTTTATGATGACATGTCTTGCATTCACCTTCATCTTGGTGCTCTTGTGAGTTATTTCCTTCAACTTGATGGTGATGTCCAGGTCTTTTGCCTTCGCTCGTATCCTCCTCTGGCCTTCGGCCTTGGATTGATCGTGAATCGAAATTCCCATCTTCTTCAAGGCGAGCACGGTGGCCCTGCTCATCCTGTCAAGGTCGATGGAAACCGTCTTTTCGGCAACATTGGTGTAAAGGTAAGCGATCCCCATTGAAACGCCTGTGACAGCGCCCGTAACGGCATACTCACATCCCGCCTGAAAGACGCCGAACAGTATCAAGACTACCCCGAAGGCAACGATCTTTATCCTTCTTTTAACGGATCTCATAGGGCATCCTCTCTGTCTCTTTCGGTAAATCGGTTAAAATCATAAAAAGCAAGAAATATACCAATACGTGGGATATGTGATTTCGGATAAAAGGGGGTAAAACGGGGAAATGCCAAACAAATGGAAATCATCCGATTGGCGAGAAATTGTCAATAACATTAACCTTTTTTCATAACTCGCCCTTCATTCGCGTCCTTCCGTTGGGTCTCAACCCCGATCTCTCATCTACCAGGATTTCCCATGAGAAAGGATTCCCGAAGGGTTACGTAAGATGGAGTGGAGGTGTTGAAAAAAAAGGCTACCCACAAAATGTTGAGGGTAGCCTAAAAGCCTAGCCTTACTGGACAGTATATATTACCTGTTATTTGATCCTCTCGGCCTTGCCCGTCTTCTCGATCCAGAGGACTTTCCCTGGATGGAGAAGATGGGGCAGAA
>CBDUXJ010000195.1:0-5200 GCA_965371165.1 uncultured Syntrophobacterales bacterium
ATTTGTGAAGCCGAGGGCATGGGATTAGGCATTTAATTTTTCCCACGGGCAGGTCTCAATGGAAGTACCCATCGGAAGATTTAAGGAGATAATCGGCCGTTTCAAGGAGGCAAAAATTGCCGTCATTGGCGATATCGTGGCAGACATCTATATCTACGGAAAACCCTTTAAGCTGTCCCGAGAGGCTCCCGTTTTGGTTGTCCGGCATGACGGCGAAAGAGTTCTCCCCGGAAGTGCGGGGAACACCATTCATAATCTCTCGCGGTTGGGTGTCCGAGTTTTTCCCTTAGTCGTCATTGGCGATGATGAGGCAGGGAGATCTCTCCTAAGTGGGCTTTCCGTGATGAATATCGATAGGGAGGGCATCATCGTAGTGGATGGTCGTAGCACTATTACAAAAACCCGCATCATGGCCGGGGATAATCACACTTCTAAGCAGCAGGTGATTCGGATCGATCGAGAGGTAAAAGAGTCTCTCACCGAAAGGGTTGAAGACCGGATAATGCTACATCTGGACCGTATCGCAAACCAGGTCGATGCGCTCATTGTATCCGATTATGGATATGATTTGATCACTCCAGGCCTGCTCGAGAAACTCAAGGCTATCGCCGCGAATAAAAACGTGGTGGTGGATTCCAGGTACCGGCTCCACCTCTTTTCGGGCTTCACGGCTATTACTCCCAATGAATCTGAGGCCGAAGCCATTTCGCAGTTCAGCATCACAAACGGCCAGGATGCTATCAGGGTAGGGAAAGGGCTTGTTGAAGAACTCGACCTGAAGGCCGTGCTGATCACCAGGGGAAACAAAGGAATGGTTCTGGTGGAACGATCAGGCGGTGCGTTGGAAATCCCTATCTGCGGCAGTGACGATATCACAGATGTGACGGGGGCAGGCGATACCGTTACAGCGGCCTTCACCTCCTCCCTGGCCGCAGGGGCCTCTTTTTATGAGGCGGCTCGACTATCCAACTATGCTGGAGCAGTGGTAGTCATGAAAAGTGGCACGGCAACGGCCTCACCGAGGGAATTGATAAACGTGATTGAAGAGGAGTACAAACTCAGGAGTTGACCGGCAAGCCTCTTTTAGGAACTCCCGAGATCCTATGAACAGAAACAGAAAATTTATCAGGGATCCAGAAGCGTTGTTGCATATCGTCGATGAATTGAAATCTCAGGGGAAGCGCATCGTTATGACCAATGGATGTTTTGATGTGCTTCATGTAGGCCACATCCGTTGTCTCAAGGGAGCCAAAGAGCGGGGCGATGTCCTGATTGTTGCCGTCAATGACGACGCTTCCATGAGAAGGCTAAAACTGGCAGGACGTCCAATAATGCCCGAGTCGGAGCGCATAGAGATTCTCGAAGCCCTGGAGTGTGTGGATTTCATCACCCTTTTTTCCGAAGAGAGGGTGGATCGTCTACTCCTCATGCTTAAGCCTCATATCCACGCCAAGGGGACAGACTACACGGAAGAAACAGTGCCTGAAAGGGAAACTGTCCTTTCATACGGGGGACGCATCGCCATCGTCGGGGATGCCAAGACTCACTCAACCAGCGATCTCATCCGCGCCATTGCCCGCCTTGAAAAGGAGGACCGTCCGGAGTGAAATCCTCGGCCAGTAGGGCCCACAAACTATGTGGAGTGGAACTCTTCATATCTCCCCTTCTATTTCGCTGTCCCTTTATGGTAGATCATTCTTTCTGAGGATATGCCCTCGGTCGGTACGTTACCCCTTTCCAAAGGGTGATGTTTCGGTCCGGGAGAGATGGGCCAGTTTCATAAATGAATCGGCGGGAACTTCGTAGGCGGCCTTCTATGGATTGCAGTGAGCGATGGAAAAGACGAAAAGCCTGAAGAAGGTAAGGCTTATCCAACTCCATTGACTCTTCACTCGATTTGATGCTTGCCATAAAGGAGTGCTCCATATGTTTGAGATATTTTCCCTAGAGGGGAAGAAGGCCTTCGTCTCGGGGGCCAGTCGGGGATTGGGCCGCGAAATGGCCCTGACCCTTGCCGAGGCAGGTGCCGATGTGGCCTTGGCTGCGCGTACCCTTGGGGCACTGGACGAAACGGCCGAGACCATTCGGAAGATGGGCAGGGAAGCCTTGGTCTGCCCCATGGATATCTCGAGTATCGAGGGGATCGAAAAGGCCGTTGATGATGCCATAAAAACGTTCGGTCGCATCGATATCCTGATCAACAATGCGGGGATTGCGGGGGAGGAGCCGGTCATCGAGATGACGGCTGAAACCTGGGATCGGGTAATGGGGGTAAATCTCAGGGGCCATGTTTTCTGTACAAAGGCCGTCGGGAAGTATATGATCGAGAATCGTTACGGCAAGATCATCAATATCTCCTCCATTTTGGGACTCATCGGCGTGGCTTACAACAGCCCTTACGCTGCCAGTAAGGCGGGGCTGATTCAGTTCACCAAATCGCTGGCCCTTGAGTGGGCGAGGTATAATATCCAGGTGAATGCGCTCTGCCCGGGATATTTATTGACGGATTTAAACCGGGAATTCTTTGAGACACCTCTGGGCCAGAAGGTGATCAATAAAATACCCATGCGCCGGGCTGCGGACCTGAAGGAGATCCGGGGGGTCACCCTGCTTTTGGCTTCCGACGCCTCCAGCTTCATGACGGGATCGGTGGTGGTGGTCGACGGAGGCCACACCATCGAATAAACCCAGCTTCAGTGGGCAATTGAATCACTTCTCTGGCCTGAAGGAATTCTTATTGGAGAGACTTTTACTACCTTTTGAGCCAGCCCTCTTCTCAGCCTCTTCTGCTGTCCCATGAGAATCTGAATGATATAACGAAGGCGCTCCTCTCCATCGAAGCCCCTGAATAGAGAAGGGCTACAAATGGCACTAGCTATTGAATCCATGCAGAAAGCCACCTTTGAATAGACCGAGACCAGGGAAGCTGGGCGCCGTCTGTCCTCAGATTTTTTAAACAGCCCAGGATCGTGAAAGACGACCCCCAAGTGACCCATTTTGATTCCGAAAGGACCAACTCTGCCATTGAGCCTGTTCTCCACAGCACTTTCAAGTGCATCAAAGGCCGCTTTCCCCTGGTAGAGATCTGTGATTTGGTTCATCAGAATAAGGGGTCTAAAGAAACGTCTGGCCTTGTAACCCTCGATTCTCTTAAACAGGCTAACCTCTAGTTGCATGAATCGGGAGAAACAGGCTCGCACCGACCCATAGGCGCTGGTTAGATCATTGGGAGATGTCACAATGATCGTTTTTTCCGCCAACAGGGCAAAATCGATCGTTTGACGGTTAATGCCTGAGGCCAAATCGAGCACAACAAAATCGAAATTCCTGCTGACTCCGATGAAACTCCTCAGAAACTTCATCTTCTGCAGATAGTTAAGATTGGCCAGGGCAAGATTCCCCCGTTCCCCGCCGATCAGAAAGAAACCAAAGGGAGTTTCTTCAATCAAATCTCCAAGGGTCCTCTCTTTCAAGAAAAAATGAGCCAGATTATACTTGGGATAGAAGCCGAGCCGATCTGAAATAATTCCATTGCCCAGATCCGCATCGATCAAAAGAACACGAACGTTTCTTTTCGCCAGGGCGGCCGACAGGCCCACGGCGAGATGGGTCTTTCCAACCCCACCTTTGCTCGAGGTTAGCGCCAGGATTTGCCCTCTACCCTCCACTATTTCCTCCTGTTTTGATGTGATCATTATCAGTGTTTTTTTGTGCAATTGATGTGCCACATTCCCCCCCGAGCACAGCAGATAAAGGGAGCCGTAGTTCCTAAAACTCCGTTGATACATCAGGGGAAATAGTTTGATGGAGAGCAAGGAGCACCCGTGGCAGGATTGCGACTCTATTCTGGATCAATTAGCTCAGAGTGGTGTAGGAAGGGAAGCGTTAGTATTGTGCGAACAGGGTTGGAGGATAGAGGGCCTGATTGGATATCGGAATTATCGGAGCTTCATCCCCCATCCCCGTGGATAGCCTGCTTAACGTAACGCCTGAGATTTCATAAAGGTTCCACAAAGATCCACATTTTTCCCCCGCAGACATCCCCACCCCTGGTGCCTAGGTCATCTGTGAGGTCTATTTCCAAAAACTCGGGTTTTCTCGTGGTGAGGGTGCAGCGGAGAGCAGCGCTTCGGACCTGATTTTCTCCACATCCTCCACCTATGGACCCGTACAGAGTACCGTCGGCGCATACAATCATCTTAGCGCCTATTTCGCGTGGAGTGGAACCGACGGTTTCGACGATTGTGGCGAGACAAAACGGTACGCTATGATCTCGAAGTTCCGCACATTTTTGGAAGATCTCCTGGTCGGTCATCTGCTACCTCCTGCAGCAGCTCGTAAGGCTCGCGCCTGCACATGACCTTTCCTTCGTATGGTTACAAGCTCAGCCACGATGGAGAGTGCAATCTCCTCTGGTGATTCGGCCCCGATGGGAAGTCCAATCGGAGTAAAGACATCTCCCAGACGCTCCTGGGGGATCTCCTCTCGGCCCAACATCTCCAGGACGAATCGAACCCTCCGACGGCTTCCAATGAGGCCAACGTAAGCGGTCTCCTTGCGTAACACCTCGGCGAGGCATTCAGCGTCGTGCTCGTGGCCACGGGTGATCACGACAACATAGGTGGAAGGGCTGAGGGGCATATCACGCAGGGCTACTATGAAGTCCTCCGCAATCACTTCACAGTCAGGAAACCGCGAAGGGTGAGCAAAGTCGGAGCGATCGTCGAGCACTGTCACACGGAATCCGACTTTGCGGGCAAAGTGAGCGAGGGGTAACGCTATGTGACCTGCGCCACACACGAGTAGCTTAGCTTCCCCTGAGAGAATATCGAGAAATGCTCGAACCCCGTCTTCAATTTCGACGGTGTGTCTCTTCTTCTGTGCGAGAGCCTCTAGGGCCAGAACACGCAATGTCGAATCCAACTGCGCTGATCCAGTTCCTCCCTCCATTGATCCATCCGTAAACACAATCGCTTTCCGGCCGGTTGGAATATCCGGGTTGGCAGAGACTACGACAGTGGCAAGACAGAAGGTTGCCCCTATTTCCAGCAGTTCAGCAACCCGGGCGTCAACGTCCATGAATTCCTCGACAGTGAGTCAGGAGTTGTGGGGAAGAAGAGCGCTGCAAGTTTTCAGGCATTTCAATTGACGGCTTCGTAAAAAGTCCATCTGCTGCGTTCCGCTTCATCCTTCGTCACTG
>CBDUXJ010000196.1:0-5154 GCA_965371165.1 uncultured Syntrophobacterales bacterium
GCGATAATAATCAGTAGTGGGAATATGAGGCGTTTCATTAGATCTGGTTTATCCGGTTTATTCCGTTATTCGGTTATTCGGTTTGTTCCGTTTATTCCGTTTGTTCGGTTGATCTGGTTATTAGGTTTGTTCCGTCTATTCGGTTTATTCGGTTTATCTGGTTGTTCGGTTTGTTCCGTTTGTCTGGTGCGAAGGTATTTTATCAAGCCTGAGATGATCCTGGCTGTTTTTTTGGCCTGATCGTAAATCGCACCAAATTGCTTCTGATCGATGTACCCTTGATCCAAAGCTATGTAGAGGTGGCTCTGAACTTCCGCTGCCGAAGACATGGCAATGTATAAGAATTGATTGAATTCCTTATTTGAACGACGGATAAAACCCTCAGCTATATTGGCCATAATAGAGGCGCTGGCAGCTTGCATTTGTCCGGAGAGCCGAAGGTCCTTCTTGAATTCATTGTCTTTTGTTACTGAATAGACCTTGTTGACCAGTTTTCTGGCTTCTTGCCAGCAGTCGAGGTCTTCGAAACGAGTCAGTTTCATGATGGTTTGTCTGGTTTGTTTGGTTGAGATCGTTAGGATCGTTTAGATCGTTAATATCGTTAATAACGTTACGATCGTTTAGATCGTGCAAGCCATTAGGATCATTAGATTTGTTGTGAATTTCGTGCCTTTGCATTTGGTTGCTTGGAATTTGGTGTTTTTGTTTTGGTGCTTGGTTCTTTAGAATTTGCCACCTTGGAATTTGGTTGTTTTGCCGTGCTGTAGGGGAGTTTTTTCTTCTTCTTTCCATCGCTTCCGTAGTAGTAGTGATAGCGGTAGTAGTAATAGGCGTAGTCGCTTCGGCTTATATCGACCTGGTTGATGACGACCCCGAGAATTTTGGCATTCACCTGATGAAGCACCTCTTTTGCGCGCTGGAGGGTCTCACGGGGAGTCTTTCCTCCCAACACCACCAGAATGACCCCATCAACGGAGACGGAGAGGGTGATCGCATCGGCAAAGCCGAGCACCGGGGGAGAATCGAGAACGATGTGGTCAAACTTCTCGCCGAGGAATTGAACCATGGTCTTAAAAAGGTTCGAACCGAGAAGTTCCGATGGATTGGGAGGGATGGGGCCGGAGGGGATGTAAAAGAGGTTTGGGACGTTGGACCTCTTAATAATGGACTTCAATTCCGCGTTGCCGGAGAGGAAGTTGGAGAGCCCCACACCGTTCTCTTCTCCAAAGACTGCGTGAACCCTGGGTTTCCTCATATCCGAATCGATGATGAGCACCCGGGCTCCTGTTTGGGACAGTGCTATGGCCGTATTGATCACGGTGGTTGTCTTTCCCTCGGCCGGGTTGGGGCTGCTGATGGCTATCCGCTTCGGGGGCTTCTCGGAGAAGGAGAGAAGAATGGAGGTTCGGAGGTTCCGGTAGGCCTCAGATAGCATGGATTTGGGATGGCCGAAGGTAACCAATTCAACCGGATAGACCGTCCCCTCATCCAAACGCCTTCGCCTCTCGTAGGAGATCTCGGGGATCATACCGAAGGAAGGGAGTTGAATCAGCTGTTCCACATCCTCAGGCGTTTTTATGGTGTTATCGAGGTATTCGAAGAAAAAGGCCAGGCCAAGTCCGAGGAAGAGGCCGACTACGGCGGCCAGGAGGAGGTTGAGTCGTTTATTGGGTTTGAAGGGTTTCGTCGGTAATTCGGCCCCGTCGACTATCTGGATGTTGCTGGCGGTGATGCCGGCCGATATACCTGCTTCCTTCATCCTCTGGAGTAGGCCATTATAGAGATCCCTGTTGGTATCGGCCTCGCGCTTGAGGATATTATACTGGATGGCTTTCTGCTTCATCTCCATGGCCTTAGCCTTCTGTCGTCGGAAGCTCTCCCGGAGGAGGGATTCTCGCCGGAGGCTCGATTCGTAGCCGTTTTTGATGCCACCGATGATCCTGCCCATCTCGGCGTCGAGGCGTTTCAGGATGGTCTCCATCTGATTTTTGAGGCGGACCATCTCCGGGTATTCGGGTTTGAACGTCTCCGAGCGCCTCATGTACTGGGCATCGAGCTGGATGTGGGCCTGTTTCAGCTCCTGAATCAACGTATTTTCCAGGATGGGAGGAAGGGAATCGTAGTTTGCAACACGGGCTTGTTTGTAGAGGGCCTCTTTCTCAATCCGGTCCGATTCGGCCTTGGTCAGGAGCTCATTCAGCTCGGTAAGGCGTTGCATAGTGATATTCTCTTTCTCCTCGAGGGAGATGATATCATGTTTAGAGGCGAAGGCCTGAAGGTCCTCGTCAGCCCTTTCCACCTTGGCCTTGAGCACTTCCAGTTGTCCGGTCAACCATTCCTTGGCTTGCTTCGTCGCATCAAACCGGGTTTTCAGGTTCTGCTTAATGTATTCCTCGGCCAGCGTGTTGGACACCCGGCTCGAGAGTTCTGGGTAGTGGGAATCGAAGTGGATTTTCACGAGACGGGTGTTCCTTATGGGCTCGATCTTCACCTCATTGAGAAACGCGTTGATGAGGAGGGTCTCCTTGTCATTCTCGGATGGATCCTTTCCGGAGGAGGTGAAGGGGCGGGAGAAGAAATTCATGATATTGGATTTCCATTTCTGAAAGGGGGTTTGGGGGGCTGGAAGAAACTCGGGGTGCTTGGAGAGCTCAAGTTCTTCGACGACCCGTCTGGTAAGGCTACGGCTTTCGAGAAGCTTATACTGGGTCTGATAGTAGTCCCTGTCCATGGTATTGACGGCGAAGATCTCCTTGAAATCGACAATCTGGGGGTTCTCCTTGTTGATCTGGATGGTGGTCGTTCCCCTGTAGGTAGGCCTCATGGTGAAGGTTCCCACGGCCGTCGTTACCACCACGATGAGGAAGAAGGCGATAATCGTCCACTGTCGCTTACGGATGACCTTCCAGTAGTCCCGGAGGTTGACTTCCCGCTCTTCTTGGGGAGGGGGTTGGTAATACCCCGAGGGAGGGAGCTGATAATACTCATCCGAAGGAAGCTGTCTCATACGATTTCCCTGTGGTTAGATGGTTCCGAGGGAATACCCCATTGAAAAGACACCTGTCAGGGTTTCCTTGACCCCGACGAAAAAGGCTTTCACACCGTGCCTGGGGACGATGATGATGTCGTTCTCCTTGACATTGAGGTCTTCCTTTTGCCCCTTCTGAATGGCATAGACATTGACGGAGAGCATCTCCCTTCCGGTGCCCTTTTCCGAGTACCGAAAGATCTTGGTCTGGGAGCCCTTGGCCTGGGGTTTCAATCCCCCCGCCAAAACGATGGCTTGACTGAGGGTCATCCTCTTTCCCGCAAGGATGAACCCCCCTGGTCTCCACACTTCGCCGCCCACGAAGACCTTGCCTGAAACCGGGATATTGATGACATCGCCGTGAATCAGGGGTAAATTGAGGGTCAAATCGCCCTTGATCAGTAACTCCTCGAGGTTGATGACAAATGTTCTTGGGCTCCCTTCGTTGAAATCCTTTGCCCCTTCGAGAACCTCAGGGACTTTGTCCCCTCCGGGAGCCTCGGGGGTTTCTGCCCCTTCGAGAACCTCAGGGACTTTGTTCCTCTCGAGGGCCCTCGAGGCTTCCGGTTCCAAGGCGGGAGGTCGGATCAGAAAGAGCAGATGACCCGCATCATCTCTCACGCCCTCTGCCATGGCCAACATATCCAGGATCGTCTTCTGGCCGGTGACCTCGAATACTTTGGGGCCTTTAACGGCTCCCATCACTGAGATTCGCTGACTGCGGTACTCTTTAATGAAGACACTGACATGGGGGTCCTGCAGATACTTCTCTGAAAGCAGCTCCCTGAGCTCTTTTTCTAGTTGATTGGCCGTGAGGCCCTTCACCCTCAACACTCCGAGGAGGGGAAGGCTGATATTGCCCTGGGAGCTTACCCTGACGGTCTTGTTCAACTTCTCTACCTCGAAGACGGATATTTCGAGAAGATCCTCGGGACCGATTTTGTAATCACGGTAAGGATCCCTTCTCGATGAGAGGCTGCTCATGAGGATCCTCTCATTCATCGCCTTCACCTGTTTAGAGGATTCGATCTCTGTTCTTGTCTTTTCTGGAGAGATGATCTCTTCTTTAGGAGTTGGACCTGAGACACAGGAAGCGATGAGGAGAATGAGGAAGAGGGAGAGGGAGAGGGGAGGGAAAGTGGGTATTCTTCTTATTGTATTCAAAACCATTCGCCCGCCCCACATGAAAAAAAACCCCCAAACAGGACATGACCTTTGGACCCCCTGGACTTCATTTAATAACGGAGCGATGGTTTTTGTTTAGGGGCATACAACAACAACGGTGCGATCACCATCTCCGTCTGACGCAGCGACCGCGATAACTACTCCGGCTACCGCAACAGTTGCAACACCAATCCACAACCATGTTGATGTGCTCAAGCCTAAAAGTTCTTCGGTTGCACCAATGGTTCCTGCTTCGCCGACCTGTGCAACCATGACCCCTTGCTCACCCGAAGCCGCGGCGGGGGGTATCGTCACCGACCCTTTGGAGGGAATGGCAGCCAAAATAACACGATCCTGGTTCTGAATGGACAGGGGACCTCGAATGCTCTTTACGGTTATCGAACCATTGGGATGAAGGGTGATCAAACCAACGGTTTCCTCGCTCCTTGGAGAGATCAACGAAGGGCTCTTAGCGGCCTGAAGCATAGGAGGCCTCCCAATGGCCAACTGCCCCACCCTGAAGCTTATATCGGCGCCGGAGGGGATGCGGAAGGAGATCGCTCCTTCGAAGAGGTAAAATTGGTCATCGTGCTGAAGGGAGAAGAGGCTGTTTTGACCCGCCTCTATCTGGCTGTCGTTGGACAAAACAATGAGGGCCCGGCCCTTTTCAGTCTTAATCCTTACCCCTTGAAAGATGGGGAAATGGATGGGTTCAACATTTTTCCATACGTTTTCCCGGGCCTCAAACTTCACCTGGCCGCTGGAGATCATTTCCCCAATCGGGGGGCCTATCTCCTTGGCCTCCGCAGCCATTCTCGGGAATCCACCTGTGAGGAGCAAGAAGGAGAAACAGAGGAAATAAATGAAGAATTTAGTTAAGATACCCTTTTTCATGATAACCTCCGGCAGTTGTTGCAGAACAAAATGTCTTTATACTCTGCAATATTTCTCTAAGTTTAAAG
>CBDUXJ010000197.1:0-5111 GCA_965371165.1 uncultured Syntrophobacterales bacterium
AAGGAGTAGTTGGAGAGATGAAAATCGTGACATCAGAGCTACCATTCAAAACCACTGGTCAAACCGATATCATTGATATCACTCGTGAGGTTCAAGAGGAGGTGTTGCAATCCGGGATTCAAGATGGTAGTATAATGATGTTTATTTCAGGATCGACGGGGGCTTTGACCACCATCGAATTTAAGTCAGGGGTGGTCAATGACCTGAAAAGGGCCATCGAGAGAATAGCACCGAGGGATATCCATTACGAACATGATCGAAGATGGGGCGACGGAAATGGGTATTCTCATGTAAGGGCCGCTCTTTTGGGGCCCTCTTTAAGTATCCCCTTAAGAGGAGGAAGATTGCTCCTCGGTACATGGCAGCAAATCGTCCTGTTGGATTTCGATAACCAGCCTCGAAGGAGAAGGGTTACCGTACAGATAATGGGAAAATGAAGGGGGTTCATTGAAAGAAAGGAGAAAGGAGAAGGTTGAAAAGATAACCTTCGACGATAATCGTCTGGCCAATCACCTTTTCGGCGTTCAAGGAGAGCATGTTAAACGAATTGAAAGGGCCCTCGGGGTAAAGATCACCACCAAGGCTAACACCATCACCATTTACGGGGACGATATTGAGGTTGACCTGAGCCGAAGGCTCATGCAGGATCTCTATTCGCTCCTGAAGAAGGGTTATCCCCTATATCCCAGCGACATCGATTATTCAATCCAAATCCTCTCCTCGGATAATTCGGTTAATTTAGAGGAGATCTTCCTCGATGCCATCTACGTTTCGTCCAAGAGAGGGGTAATTACCCCGAAAAGTATCGTACAAAAGGAATATATGGACGCAATAAGGCATTATGATATCGTCATCGGGATCGGCCCCGCCGGCACGGGGAAAACCTACTTGGCCATGGCCATGGCCGTTTCATTTCTCTTCAAAAAGGAGGTTGAACGAATTGTATTGACTCGGCCGGCCGTTGAGGCGGGGGAGAAACTGGGGTTCTTGCCCGGAGACATGTATGAAAAGGTAAACCCCTATCTGAGGCCCCTTTACGATGCCCTCCATGACATGATGGATTTCGACAAGGCCAGTAAATTGATCGAGAGGGGAGTGATTGAGGTGGCTCCCTTGGCATTCATGAGGGGGAGAACCCTAAACGACTCCTTCGTCATCTTGGACGAAGCCCAAAATACGGTTTCTGAACAGATGAAGATGTTCCTGACCCGTTTGGGGTTCAATTCAAAGGCGGTCGTTACGGGAGATATCACTCAGGTAGACTTGCCCGAAAACAAAAACTCCGGGTTGATTGAGATTCAAGGGATCCTTAAGGATATTCAAGGAATCTCCTTCGTCTATTTCTCCGAAAGGGACGTGGTTCGGCATCCCTTGGTTACCGATATCATCATGGCTTACGAAAAGGCGGAATCGAGGGCTCGACTCAAACGATTGAAGGGACACAACCGTGGATAATGGGAGCCTTCGAAGGGGAAACCCCAAGAATAGCCCGGCCAAAAAATCGCCTTTGTCCTTGAAAAGACTTCGCGATTTCAAGAGGTCTTACCTCGCTCCCATCTACCTCAACCCCACAGTACAAAGGTGGATGATCGGAGTAACCTCCGCCATTATATTGGCCTTGCTGCTTTCCCCCGGGATTCAACTGCCTTACGAACATTATAATGTAGGGGACGTCGCATCCGCCGACATCAAATCGACCCAGGATTTTTTGGTGGAGGATGAAAATGCAACCCTTACTAAACGAATTGAAGCCGAAAAGGCGGCCCTTTCCATCTACGATCACGATCCCTCCATCTTACAGAAAGCCGTGGGGAAAATCCGGACTTCCCTTTCCCTCATGAGGGATTACGTAGAACGTGATGAGGTCATGGGTCGAGAAGGGGAGAGGAGGAAGGAGTTGGGAGAACTCCTCGGGATTACGTTCACCTCCAGGGAGTTTGATGTCCTGGCCAAGAGCGGTTTTGGTCAATCCATAGAAGATGCCATCCTGGGTTTTGTTCAACCCCTTATGAACAAGGGCATCGTGGGAGACCGAGATTTCTTGGCCCAACAAAAGGCCAAGGGGATCGTTGTGCGCAATATCCAGACCCAAACCGAGAGGATAAGACGCCAGCTCGATACCATTATCGATTCGGCTCAAGCCGAGGCGATCATCAAACAGAAGGCAAAGGCCTTATCCAAGACTATCGGCAGGGAATCCAGACCTGTCTTAGTCAAAATCGCCTCCCATCTCACAGAACCAAACTTGACCCTCAATCGCAATGAGACTGAAGCCCGCAAGGCCGCGGCCTTTCATGAGGTCAAACCCGTCTTATTTCAAATCAAGAAAGGTGAAATGTTGGTCAGGGAAGGGGAAAGGATAACGAAGGGGCATCTGGTTAAACTTCAGGCCCTTGAGGCATTGAGGGAAAAGGCGAATGTGTTCCTGATTACCGTGGGGTTGTTCTTTCTGATCATCATGATTGCCTATCTCCTCTATACGTTTTCTACGAAGAACATCAGTAAGATCTCCCTCAGTTCCAGGGATCTACTTTTTGTCAGTTTAAACCTCATCATGGTCGTCCTCGCCTTAAAGCTCTTTATCTTCATCTCGGAATCCATTGAGAGTAACTTCTTGACTATTTCCTCATCGTCCTATTATTATCTCTTCCCCGTGGCCGCAGGGGCAATGTTGGCCCGAATTGTGATCAACTCGGAAGTCGCCATCATTTATTCTATCATTGCCAGCATATTCTCAGCCATCCTCTTGGACAACAGCCTCTTCTTTTTCATTTACTTCTTTATCGGAGGTATTGTAGGGGCTAATGGCGTTGCCCGATGCGAGCAGCGGAACACTCTCATAAAGGCCGGATTACATGTGGGAGTGGCCAATGCCCTGGTGATCGTCTTTTACGAAATGTTCAGAGGAACCCTAGGATTCGAAGCCCTAATCAATAGCGGCTTCGGGTTCATCGGGGGGATATTGAGCGCTATCATCGTCCTGGGGACTACCCCTATCATTGAGGGGATTTTCAGTTACACAACCGATGTCACATTATTGGAGCTGGCCAACCTCGACAAACCCATTCTCAAGGATCTCATCGTTCAGGCGCCGGGAACCTACCATCACAGTATTATCGTCGGCAGCCTTGCTGAATCGGCGGCAAAGGCAATCAACGTCAATCCACTGTTAACCAGAGTCAGTGCCTATTACCATGATATCGGGAAGGTCAAAAAGCCGCTCTATTTTTCCGAGAATCAGGAGGGGAAGGGAAACCCCCATGACAAGCTGTCCCCAAGCATGAGCAGTTTAATCCTCAATGCCCACGTAAAGGACGGGGTAGAGCTGGCCAAGGGACAAAAACTCGGCAAGAAGATCCTCGATATTATTCAACAACACCATGGAACAAGCCTGGTTTCCTTTTTTTACCAGAAGGCAAAGGAAAAGGGGAATCCAGGGGTCGAATCCATCAACGAAAAGGACTACAGATATCTGGGACCGAGACCCCAAACCAAGGAGGCGGGTATCGTGATGCTAGCCGACGCCGTGGAAGCTGCATCCAAGACCCTATCCGAACCCACATCATCTCGGGTTAAGGGGTTAGTCAGCCGGATCATAAACAGTATCTTTACCGATGGGCAGCTCGACGATTGTGAATTGACCTTAAAGGATCTCCATTATATCGAGGAAAGCTTCGGCCGAATCCTTACAGGAATTTTCCACCAGCGGTTAGAATACCCGGATTCTCAGGAAGAGCAAAATACCTCAAAGAAAGAAGGCGATGAAGGTACTCATTCAAGATCGACAAAACCTCGTAAAATTAGACGGAAAGATGATCACAAGGGTGGCCCGAAGGGTCTTAAAAGAGTTGAATCACCCGGATAAAGAGATCAACATACTTCTTGTCGATGATCGGCAAATCAAGGATTTAAACGAAAAATATCTCAAGAGAAACTGCCCCACCAATGTCATTTCCTTTCCCATGGCCCAAGGGGAGTTTTCTGAAATTACCCCCCGGTTGTTAGGAGATGTGGTTATCTCCGTGGAGACGGCAATGAAGGAGGCTCAGGAATTGGGCTTGAGCCTTAAAGAGGAGATCGCCTTCCTCCTCATTCACGGCATCCTTCACCTTATTGGCTATGATCACACCAGAGGGGATCGAAAACAGATGGAGATGGTTCAAGAGGAACTCTTTAATAGATTATGGCCTATTCGAGGTACAAAGACCAAAGACACCCTACCCAAACCATGAAAAGGAGCGTGGTGACCCCTGGAGGATGATTCGAAAAGCGGCATGTTGAACAAATTTGCGCGATTGTGCCGCCGTTTTTTCCGAAATCGAAAGCCTTCCCTCTCGGAAGAAGATATCCAATCCATCATCGATGTCGGTGAAGAGGAGGGGGTAATCGACCAGGAAGAACATGAGATGATTCACGGGATATTCGAGCTTAAGCAGGCCGTTGTCAGTGAAGTCATGGTTCCACGGCCGGATATCAAATGTGTTTCCAGCAAGGCCAAAATCAAGGACATCGTCGACCTCATCATCTCCAAGGGCCACTCACGAATCCCCATTTTCGAGGGCAAAATCGATAACGTCGTCGGAGTTATTTATGCCAAGGACCTCCTCAAGTTTTGGGGAAAAGACGAGGAGGCGATCCCCCTGGAAAGGGTGATGAGGCAGCCCTATTTCATACCGGAAACGAAAAGGCTGGGGGAATTGCTCCGGGAGTTCAAGATGAAGCGGGTTCATATGGCCATTGTCGTCGATGAATATGGGGGGCTATCGGGCTTGGTGACCATAGAGGATGTCATCGAAGAGGTATTCGGGGAGATAGAGGATGAATATGATCAGCGGGTGGACGGGAGAATCATTCGCCTTGGGGACGGCTCAATTTCGGTAGATGCAAAATTGGAGATTGAGGAATTGGAAACCTTTTTCGATGTCGAGATTGAAAAGGAAAATTTTGAGACGGTGGGGGGATTCATCTTTCATCTGTTGGGAAGGGTTCCCAAAGCGGGGGAAAGAGTTGATTTCGGTGACCTGATAATGACCATCGAATCCACCGATGGACGGAGGATTGAACGGGTTAAGATAGCCCGATCCCGAGTCGGACCCGAAAATCCTTAATTG
>CBDUXJ010000198.1:0-5043 GCA_965371165.1 uncultured Syntrophobacterales bacterium
AATGACGAAGGATGCAGCGCAACGCAGCAGATGGACTTTTTACGAAGCCGTCAATCTTGAATACTCTCTCTTGAAGGGGAGAGGAAGTTAGACAAACAAGCCATCATAGAGGCCATGCGACCGGTTTCATATTTCAAAGGCTGGGGATGGGCAACGTCATTGGGTTGATCTTGCGCGGGCTTCTTTTTTTGGGGCTGAACGGGGAGGAGAGCTCTTCCGATGGGGAAGAGGAGACACTCGAATATGGAGGTAAAGCATGAGTTTCAGCGATGAGGATCGCATAGAATCGCTTCCGTACGGGACCGGAGAGATATCGGTCCGGATCCCCGGAAGTAATTACCTGGAGACCATAATCCCCAGTTTTCGGCCTGGGGTCGAGGATGAGAGGGGCGAGATTTTATCCGCTCTGCAACATCCGATCGGAACGCCTCCTCTACGGGAAATGGCGAGGAAAGGGATGAAGACCGTCATCGTCGTGAATGACGTGACGAGACCTACTCCCACCTATAAGCTCTTGCCCCCCCTCTTACAGGAACTGGAAACCTGCGGAATTTCGGATCGGGACATCTTCATCCTGGTCGCCACGGGGACTCACAGAGACACGAGACCCGATGAACTGGAGAGCCTGCTGGGAAAGGAGATCCTCAGCAGATTCCGTGTCATCAATCACCACTGCCAGGAGAAGGAAGGGATGGTCGATCTTGGCACCACCTCCCAGGGAGTTCCGATCATCATCAACCGTCTCTATTACGAGGCGGATTTGAAGATCCTGACCGGCTCGATTGAACCCCATCAAGCAGCCGGGTTTTCCGGCGGAAGAAAGAGCCTCCTTCCCGGTTTGGCAAGTCTGGAATCATTGAGACTCCATCATAGTTATGGGATGCGTTCTCCCGACCCGGCCATGGGCTGGGTGGAGGGGAACGTCTTTCATTTGTCGGCGATGGAAGCGACCAAGAGAGCGGGGACCGATTTCATCCTGAACGTGGTTCAGAATCACAACAAGGAGATCATTCGCGCGGTGGCGGGCGATGTGGAAAAGGCTTGGTTGGCCGGGGTTCAGGCGAGCAGGGAGATCTTCGAAATAGAGATTCCTAAGGATGTCGACATCGTCATCGCCAGCCCCGGAGGTCATCCCAGGGACATAAACCTCTATCAGAGCCAGAAATCGATGGCAGCGGCCGAGCTGGTAGTCAGGAAGGGGGGGACAATTATCCTTCCCGCCGCCTGTCCGGATGGAGTGGGTGCCGATGGATTCTACGAATGGATGGATACCGCTTCATGCCCCGAGGACGTGGTGGAACGGTTCATAAGGGAGGGGTATTCCATCGGAACCTCCAAGGCCTGGATGTATTCCCGCTGCTTGATCAGGGCTGAGTTGATCGTGGTTTCGGATTCCCTCGATGAGAAGACACTGGATAATATGTTCACCAAAAGAGCCTCAAGCGTTGAAGAGGCCATTGAGATGGCACTGAAGAAGCAGGGCAGTGACGCAAAGATCCTCCTGATAAGAAATGCCGCCGACATCGTCCCCACAAGGAAGACCTGAATCTCTTTTTCCATCCCCCAAATAGGGCTCGGAGATCACTTTGTATGTGCAGGAGTCAATCGGGCTTCCTTATAAATAGGATACATAGATGCAGTATCCCAAATGATAACAATGAGGATATTTTTTGAGAAACCAAAAAGGAGGAGAATAATGGACCAATATAATAGCCATCCCATTGACATGCTTTTATACCGAGAGGAATTTGGTGGAGCTGATATGCGAGCTATCTTTAGCGAGGGAAATATCATCAAGAAATGGCTGATGGTTGATGCAGCCGTTGCCCGTGTGGAGGCAGATTTGGGAATCATACCCCTTGCTGCGGCAGAGGAAATCGAGCGTAAAGCTACTGGAGATTTTGTAAAAGTAGACCGTGTCGCTGAATTGGCTCGTGAAAAAGGGTTAGATATCGCTGCCGAGCTTACCGCCTTAGCCGAAGTTTGCGAACCAGGTGCTCGGGAGTACATCCGTATGGGAGTGGGGGGCATTGACAACTATGATACCGCCTGGGCACTGCTCATCAGAGAAGCTTTGGAGTTAATATACCGTGATGTAGATCGCCTTATTGAGATTTTCATTGAGCTCACAAAAAGACATCGTTCCACACTCACCGTGGGACGGACTTTTGGACAACACGAAGGGCCGATAACCTTCGGTTACAAAACGGCAATGTGGGCAAAGGAATTGTACCAATGCCGGTGTCTCTTGGCAGAAGCCGAAAAACATTATTTGGTGGGAAAGGCATCGGGTACCATCGGAAATCTTGCTGCCCTTGAGAAGAATCATCCAGGGAAAGGAACCTCGCTTGAGCAAAGGGTTTGCGAAAAACTTGGGCTCAATACGCCCGATATTACCATACTCTTTTCGAGACGGAGATTCATGCAATTAATCGTGAATCTCGTTTATATTGCGAACGCAATTGACAGTATTGCCACTGAGATTTTTAATCGTCAGAGACCCGAAATCGGAGAACTGCAAGAGCCTTTCAGGAAAGGTCAAATTTCAAGTACCGTATCCCCGCATAAGCGTAACCCTTATGGGTGTAATACTTTGAATGGATTGGCCGAATTAGTGAGGGCAAATGCCGCGGCAATTCTCCGGTCTACGTGGTTTGATGAGCGGGATCACCGACGTATGCCAATTGAATCCTCAGTGGTACCGACTACCTTTATTTACGTATCTGGTATGCTTCAGCGGGCCATTTTTATTTGTGGAAACTTGTTAATAAATGCTTCCCGTATGTTGGAGAACTTAAACCTACTGAAGGGCCTAAACTTTTCGGAATTTGTAGCGACGGCCCTTGCGACTCGGGGATTAGGCCGTTATGCTGCCTACGAGTTGATGCGAGAAATAGTCGAAACCGTTTACCGTGACGGAAGTGAATTCCGTAGTGTTTTGAGATCCCATGATACCGTTCGTCAGTATCTCAACGAGGAAGAGATAGATGATCTCCTTGATCCTGAGTCTAATTTGGGGCTTATTGGGCCCCAAATAGACGCGACTCTCTCGGAAATAGAAGGTAATGAGAAACGGCCTTCCCTCTAATCCGATTGTTGGGGGTTAAACACCTGCCCCTTGGAGCTTTGAACCTTTGTCAGTAGGAGGCTTCAGAAATACAAGGACCCAGAAAAAATCAAGCGAGCCAACGAGAATTTGCCGAGCATGGTATTTGAATGATATTTATGTATTTTCAGAGCTGTCGGATATGTCCAGCATTCTGCGGGGGTTAATCCCGGTCATCATCTTAGTTTCCTCGGCCGAGCGGCCGAGTTCTTCCAGCAAATACAAGAGATAAATGAACGACTCAAGGGGGGAGGGGTTATATATTTGCCCGGCGTCCGTTGCCGCAATGCAGCGTTCCGGGCCCACCGATTCTAAGCTGGTTTTCAGGTAATCCAGATCTCCGAAGGCAGTTCCTTTCCAGTTAGGAAACCGTCTCATATTCCGTAACCGAGAAATTGGCAGAAACTTAATAAGGCAATATTCGATGAGTGCCCCCAAGTCGGCCATTTCCCTTTGTTCCTTGGGTGTGGCCATTACAGGGCTACCGGTTTTTGAGTGATCTCGGATATTCCTCCTTGACATATTTTTTACGACTGGCTAATATAGGCCTGCGGTTAGCACCCAAAGCTGAAAGGGGAAGGCAATCTGCTTCCCAAGTACTTTGTAGTTCTCATAAAATGGATAATAATCTTCTGGAAAGGAGGTGATTTACCATGCTTTATCGTTAGAAGGAACAGTAAATTCACTTAAAACGTCCCAAAAATTTATTACCAGGGAGGAGTATCATGAAAAGGCTGCTAATATTAACGCTCATAATTACGCTTATTGTTGGCCTCAGCTCTATGGCCGCCGACGTGGGAGCAAAGGAAACCGTAAGAATCGCCTACGTGCCAATTATACATTTTGGTGCGGTTTATGTGGCCGCGGAACGAGGCTACCTTGCCGAGCAGGGAATTGAGCCACAATTCGTAAGGGTGAGATCGGGTACGGAGTGCATAGCTTTTCTGAGTGAGGGAAAGGTTTCCGTTGGGGCTATCGCTGTTGTCGCCTCTGCATGGAATGCCTTCCAGAAGGGCATGGATCTGAGAATTGTCGCCTCTGCCGGACTGAAGCGGAAAAAAGACGATCCAACGGCACTTCTCGTTCGAGCGGACCTGTACGATAGCGGAAAGGTAACCAAGCCATCTGACCTGAAGGGGCGTCGCGTTGCTATGGCAGGTGGACCCGGGGGTGGTGGGGAATACCTTGTTGCGAGGGCCCTGGAAGGAAGTGGGCTGACCGTTTTTGATGTTAAAATGTCCAAGATAGGAAACCCTGATATGCCTATGGCTTTTAAAACAAAGGCTATCGACGCCGCACTAGTCGGTGCCCCCTATTCCGATCAGATTTTGATGGATGGGACTGGGAAAGTATTGGTAAAAGATATAGTCCCCGGTGCCATGACGGTGGTCTTTGTTTATTCGGGCAAATTCATGAGCGAGAGACGAGAAGTGGCCAAGAAATTCATGGTTGCACTCATGAAAGGTGCGAGGGATATGCAGGGGAAAAATTATCTGGACGAGAAGAACATGGCTGCTTATATGAAATACCAGAAATCCTCCGAGAAGGCGATCAGAAAAGGGATGCCAATGCTTTTTGATCCGAATCTAACCATCTATACCAAAAGTCTTGGGGATATCGAACGGATTCATATGAAAAACGGGCGACTGACGTATTCCAAACCTATAGACAAAAAGAAGGTAGTAGATTCTAGCTTTCAGGAATATGCAGTGTCAGTCCTTGGCAAGGCAAAAATGGTTTCTCCGGTAACAGAGGCTAATAAGTAAAGATTAGCTGGTAGGGGATAAGAGGGCAGGTAGGGCATTGGCTCTACCTGCCTTTGCTATGCTTGATTTTAAGATTTTCTCGGTTTGAAAAATACTAGGGCTAAAGCAAGGTTAGTTATGACGGCTTCGTAAAAAGTCCATCTGCCATTCGACAGGCTCATGGCCCTGAGC
>CBDUXJ010000199.1:0-5035 GCA_965371165.1 uncultured Syntrophobacterales bacterium
TAACACGTTATGGAAAGGGAATAGCGCCGTGGCGCTCTTTGCAGTGAAGCGAACTCTAGAATGGTCAAAAATTCTTTTCAGAGAGCGAAAGGGAATTTGGCCAACTGGCCACAAAGCATCGAAGCGAAGGGACGAGGGAGTTCCCTACTACGGTGGAATTCGGTGAAATGGAAGGTACACGTGGCATGTTGAGCAAATGCTGTACGAAAGGGAGCTCTCAGGCTCCCAATGGCCTCTTCCAGGCCTCCTTCAAGTCTTGAATATCCGCTCGAATAATTTCCCGCCCACTGAGGCCGGTCGCCCTGAATACGGTGGTCGAGTTCATTTCACCCAGGAGGCCATAAGCTATCCCCTCAAAGGCTTTTTCGAAGGCTTTCTTTTTGTCTGGTGATATGGTGACGACAAATCGAGATTGGGTCTCTGAGAAGAGAAGCAGGTCATCCCGGTCCACTCCGTTAGCGGGCACCCTTCTAAGGTCAATCTCCGTCCCCAACCCTCCTGCAAAGGCAGTCTCGGCTAAAGCAACTCCGACCCCCCCATCTGAGCAATCGTGGCACGAGGCGATGAGCCCCTCTTCGATGGCCCCATTCAGCCTTCGATATAACTCTTTAGCCTTACCGGCATGTACCTTGGGGACATTGTTCCCAACGTAACCCAACATTGCATAGTATTCGGATCCGCCCAATTCGTTCAAGGTCTCGCCGAGGACGTAAACGAGCTCTCCCGGCCTTTTGGCGTCCATGGTGACCGCCTTTCGGACATCATCGATTTTCCCCATCACGGAGAAGAGCACCGTTGGAGGGATGGAGATTTTGGTTTTTCCGATGAGATAGTCGTTTTTCATGCTGTCTTTGCCCGAGATGCAGGGCACGCCGAAGGCGGTGGTGAAGTCATAGAGGGCCTTATTCGCCCGGACGAGTTGAGCCAGTTTATGTTCCCCGTCGGGGGTCTTCTCCGACTGGATCGGATCGGGCCAGCAGAAATTGTCGAGCCCCACCATTCGATCGATCCTCCCCCCAACGGCCACGTTATTGCGGATGGCCTCGTCGATGGCGCAGGCCATCATGTGGTATGTATCGATGTCACTGTACCTGGGGCATATGCCGTTGGAGACTACCACCCCTTCATACGAATCCAGAATCGGCCTGACTACCGCGGCATCGCTGGGCCCATCGTTTTCCTTCCCCACCAAGGGCTTGACCACGCTCCCTCCTTGAACCTCATGATCGTATTGGCGGATGATGGATTCCTTGCTGCAAATGTTGAACCTGGACAACATCTGTTGCAGGGTTTCCGTGAGATCTTCAGGCAAAGGCAATTGGGGCTCTTGGAAGCTCTTGGGTTTCCATGTGGCCTTCAGCCTCATCTTGGGGAGTCCCTCGTGCAGGAAATCCATATCCAGATATCCAACGGTCCTTCCCCCGTAGAGCACATGGAATTTGCCAGTTTCGGTGAACGTTCCCAAAACCGTGGCCTCTACATCCATCTTCTCGGCCAATTGGAGAAAGGGCTCGATCTTCGAGGGGGGTACGGCCAGGGTCATTCTTTCCTGGGCCTCGGACAGTAGGATTTCCCATGGGTTGAGCCCGGTGTACTTCAATGGTGCCTTTTCCAGTCCGAGCCGGCAACCGATGTGCTGCGCCATCTCCCCCACCGAGGATGAAAGTCCACCAGCCCCGTTATCGGTAATGGAATGGTATAATCCCAGATCTCTAGCCTCCAGGAGAAATTCCGTCATTTTCTTTTGGGTTATGGGGTCTCCAATTTGAACGGCCGTCGTTGGGGATTCTTCGTGGAGCTCCTCGGAGGAGAAGGTAGCTCCGTGGATCCCGTCCTTTCCAATTCGTCCCCCGGTCATGACGATCAGATCGCCAGGCAACGGGTTTTTGATATGGCTGGGCTCACCTCGAATCTTGCTGGGCATGATTCCGCCTGTTCCACAATAGACTAACGGCTTGCCCGCATATCGATCGTCGAAGACCACACACCCATTGATCGTTGGAATACCGCTTTTATTGCCTCCGTGTTCCACTCCCTCTCTTACCCCCTCGTAGACCCTTTTGGGATGAAAGAGCCTTGGGGGGAGGGGTTTGGAGTAATGGGGGGGTGCGAAGCAGAAGGTATCGACGTTGAAGATGAGCTTGGCCCCTTTTCCTGTTCCAAAGGGGTCCCGGTTAACGCCGACGATACCGGTCAAAGCTCCCCCGTATGGATCGAGGGCACAAGGGGTATTGTGGGTTTCCACCTTGAAAACAAGGCTGTAGGAGTCATTGAATTTGATTACCCCCGCGTTGTCGTCGAAGACGGATAAACAAAGATCTTCCACTCCCTTTTCCCTTCTGATCGTTTCCGTAGCCCCCTTAATGTAGGTATTGAAGAGGCTGTCGATGACCTCCGCTTCACCACTCTCGTTGGTATATTCGATCAGTCCATTGAAGATCTTATGTTTGCAGTGTTCCGACCACGTTTGGGCCAAGGCCTCCAACTCCAGGTCTGTGATTTTTCCGCCGAGGCCGTATCCCCTCCGTTCTCGGATGGCTGAATCCCTTTTAAAGTACGCCTGAATCGCCTCCAACTCGGGCAGACTCAGGGCCAATACCCTATCGTGGCTGAGCTTGAGCAAGGCTCGGTCAGTTATTTGGAGATCGATCTCCTCTACGCGGATTTCTTGGTCTATTTTAACCCTGGGGACGGTAGGTTCGAGTCCCCTCTGGCCATTCCACAGGTGGCGGGGAATGATCTCAAAGCGTTGGACCAACGGGTTTACCAGGAGCCCGTTACAGATTTTTTCTACTCCCGGCCTTTCCAAATTCCCTTTGATGAGATACTGAATCGACGTATAAACCCTCTCTTCTTCTTTCAGTTGAACGCCCAATCTCAGTTCAATAGCCTCCCTGGCGGTTTTTCCCACATTGTCCGTCACACCTGGCCTAAAACCCACCTCGATAAGCCAATCGAAGGATTGGGCCAAAGGTCGATCGATGGCATACCATTGAGTAATGGGGTCCGAAAAGGGTCCGCTGGCTACCACTTCCAATTGCTCGGGGGAAAGGTCGGCGTCGATTGTATAGACCGAGATGGTATTGACGGATTGGATCTCTAAGTTCAGGTTGTCTCGAATCCTTCTCTTAAGCTTTTCCCCAAGGGCATCGCGAATGTGGGGTTTCAAGCCGATTTCAATGCGATGAGGCATCCCCTTCTCCTGCCGCTGAGTCTAATCGAGAAATAGGGGTTATGATAAATACTTTTCCAGCGCCGTGAGACTACTCCATAGATGAGCTTCTTCGTGGGGTTCCACGGCAAGAATCGGACGAGGGTTAATGCGCCCAAGGAGATCGAAGAATTCAGCGAAATCCATTTTCCCTTCGCCGAGGGGAAGGTGGTCATCCCTGGCTCCATCGTTGTCGTGTAGGTGCACTTCGACGATAAATTCGCCCAAGAGATCGAACCATAGGGGCAAAGGGGCCTTGCTGAATACGAAATAGTGGCCCGTATCGAAACAGAAGCGGAAGTTGGGGGAATCGACCCCCTCGATCAGGCTCCTCAAGGTTTGGGGTTCCTCCTCGAAGACGTTCTCAACGACTATGGTGGTGCCTATCTCCTCGGCTTTCCCCGCAACGGGCTTCCAGGCCTCGATGCTATTTTTTAACCAGAGGTCTGGGTATCCCTCGAAGCGCCAGGGGTCGAACCCCGGATGGAAGACGACCGTTTTGGGCCGGAAGAGAACGGCCAAATCCATGGTTTTCCGTATCCTCTCGAGGGTAACCCCCTTCACCTTTGCATCCAGCCCTCCGGGGCTGAGGTCCATATAGGGCCCGTGAAGGGTGACGTCGATCTTCTGTTCGGAGAAGACCCTGGCAAGGCGGTCTATATCCTCCTGGCAAGCGGTGTCGAGGGAGTTTCCGTCGAAGTAGATCTCCGGGAGCAACCGATTTTGGATGGCAAAATCGAGCCGAGCCAGTAACATCTCATAGGGAACGTTGATAAAGATCTGCCTTCTTGCCATATGGATGTATTTCCCTATGCTACGCCCTTCTTCTCTTCGAATTTGACGAGCGCTGCTAATTTATCCAAGTTCGTCCTCTCCCCCAGGGTTATCAGGGTATCGCCCCTTTCGAAGGCGGTGTCAAAGGCCGGATTGAAGATCATGCTTCCATCTTCCTTCTTGATGGCCACAATGATAAGGTCCAATTCGCTTCGGATCCCCGATTCCCTCAGGCTGGTCCCGGGAAGTTTCGCCGTATCGTTGACCTTGATCTCCTCCAGTTGGAGCTGAATGCTTTCCCGTTCCATGACGAGTTCCATCAATTCAACAACGGCAGGTCTCACTATGGCCATGGCCATCCGATGGGCCCCGATAAGGTAAGGGGAGACGACCTTATTGGCTCCCGCGGAGATCAATTTCCTCTCCGCCTTTTCCTCACTGGCCCGGCTGAGGATATAGAGATTCGGGTTTAATCCCCTGGCCGTAAGGGTAATGTATAAGTTGTCGGCATCTGAGGCCACCGCTGTTATCAAGGCCTTTGCCCTTTCAACGCCGGCATCGATAAGGGTTTCTTCATCGGTAGCATCTCCCCTGATGTAAACCCATCCCTCTTCCTCCATGGTCTGGATCACATGCTCATCCCTCTCGATAAGCACGAAAGGAAGACCCTCGCCTTTGAATTGACTACAGATGTAACCGCCAATGCGGCCATAACCGCAGACAATATAGTGGTCCTTAAGCTTATGAATTGCCTTTTCCAATTTCTTCCTCCCCATGAGCTTTCTGATTTCCCCCTCTACGACGACCCCGGCTAGACGGCTTACCAGGTAAGCTACGATGCCCACGCTGCTGATAATCAGGCCAATGGTAAAAAACCTTCCGGTTCCCGACAACTCCCCAACCTCACCATATCCCACCGTGGTGATGGTGATGACCGTCATGTAAAGGGAGTCGAGCAAGGGCCATTCTTCGACGAGGGTGTATCCAAAGGTCCCGGTAATGACGATAATCAGCAGGAGTATAACAGCATAGCGAATTTGTTGTAGGAGA
>CBDUXJ010000200.1:0-4981 GCA_965371165.1 uncultured Syntrophobacterales bacterium
CTCTTCAAATCCTCATAGGCTACCATCCAGAAGAAATCGGCCGGGACCAGGGGGACATCAGGAAGGCTCACGTCCATGAGACGGTCCTTCTTATCCTCCGAGATGGAGACCTCCACGGGCAGTACGATGGTATAGGCAACTGCTAGTCGGCGGAAGACCCGCCGTGGGATTCCAAACCCATATCGGACGTGGTTTCCTCCAGCCAAAACGATGACCTTCTTGTCGCGCCCCCCTTCAGTGGCCAGATAATTCGCCACGGTTTCGGCCATTATTTCATCCCAGAGCACGTACACCTGATAAAAAGTCTCGAAGGATTTGGCCGACGTGAGGGGGTGAGCTTTATGAAAAGCCTCTATCAGTTTACGGTGGTGCGGGTCTGAGAGGTCCATATGGGGGAGCTGATTTTGCCATGCCTCTGAGAGGCCATCTAATCCATGGTTTCTCACCTCTTTTACCAGTTCCGTGGAGGCATTCAGGGCTAAAAGGGGAATATGCCTTTCCCGGATATAATCGAGAATGGCCTTGTAGTAACCATAATTCATCCCCCAATTTGGATACCATCGACTCTGCTTGAGAAAGTCCCTCTCGCTGAGTTCACCCCTGGACCAACGGTCCATGGCCCCTTGAGAAGGCCTTCGAAACATCTCCATAGCCACGGCCATCTGGCCGGGAAAGCGCTCATTCAATCCCTTGATGATTTCCAACTGGACCTTGTGGGACCGTACATTATCGTGGGTTTCGCCGATATAAATGATTCGTGAACCCCCGATCATATCCAGTAATTGGTCCCTGGTTACCCTGATACCGGTGGGAATGTGGAATATCTCGCCCTCTGCCGCCCCTTCCAGCGTCCCATAAGGATTTTCAAGAGGGGGCTTGGGAATCGGGGCGCATCCAGCGGCAAAGGCTATCAGAAAAGTTATTCCCACTATCCATGCCCTTTTGGAGATCATGGTCTCTCTGCCTTGGGGTAGGGCAATGATTTGTTATTTTTTTCAGAATAACACTTCCTCCCTGCCGTGTCTATTCTTTATCTTTACGGTGTTTCGCCCTTTTGCATCACGTACGTTTATCCCTTGAAAACCAACCCTTTCTTATCCTATACTCTTTCCATCCCCAAAAGAATCCGTTCAATTTTTTTCGATGCCACACTCATTCACACAGTTATTGTTTGAGCTCTCCTTGATCTTAACCGCAGCTAAGGTTGGCGGTCTTGTTGCGCGAAAGTTCCATCTCCCCGTTGTCTTAGGAGAGCTATTTGCTGGGATAGTCCTCGGTAACATGGCCCTTTTAGGGTTTGGTTTTTTTGAGGCGTTGAGAACCGATCCAAGCCTGGCCATCCTGGCAGAGTTGGGGGTAATCCTGCTGATGTTCGAGGTCGGGGTTGAGAGTACCGTTCCCAAGTTGATGGCCGTGGGACGGTCCGCTCTCATGGTGGCCATCATCGGGGTGATTGTACCGTTTCTGCTCGGTTTCGCCACGATTCGAATACTCTTCCCAGATTTATCCCTTTGGGTCGGTGTATTTCTCGGCGCCACGCTCTGCGCAACGAGTGTGGGTATATCCGCCCGGGTCTTGAAGGATCTTGGCAAAGTCCAAACACGGGAGGGCCGGACCATTCTCGCCGCGGCCGTTGTTGATGATGTCCTTGGGTTGATCGTCCTCGCTGTCGTTGCGGCGATCATAAGTTCTCCTCAGGGTCAGGCCTCTACAGGCATTGGGATAAAGATTGCGGTGATAAGCGCCAAGGCCTTTGGGTTTTTGGTAGTTGGCATTATTCTGGGTGTTACCTTCAGCAAAAAACTCTATCGCTGGGCAGCAAGACTCGAATTGAGCGGAATGCTGCTGACCCTTTCTTTGACGCTGTGCTTCGCCTTTGCATACCTGTCCCGTCGATTCGGTTTGGCCCCCCTTGTCGGGGCCTTTGCTGCAGGCCTCATCCTGGAGCCGGAGCATTCCCTCATTTTCAAGTCTCAGGAGCGTGATAGACTTGAGCAGCTGCTTTTGCCTCTTTCAACGCTCTTCGTCCCTATATTCTTCCTTCACATGGGCATGCAGGTAGATCTGATGGCTCTGTTTTCGGTCAAGGCCATTGTAGTTGGGCTCGTCTTGACTGCAGCCGCTGTAGCCGGAAAGATGGCCTGTGCAGGGGGAGTATTTTCGGGGAATGAGAGGTTGGATCGATGGACAGTGGCCCTGGGTATGGTTCCCCGGGGTGAGGTGGGCCTGATTTTTGCGGGGCTCGGGAACCAGTTACAGGTGAACGGTCAACCCTTATTGGATCCCGCTCTCTATGCGGCCATCATTGTGATGGTTTTTATTACCACCGCCATGACCCCTCCGCTCCTCAGCCGCAGGCTATCCGGGTCTATGAGAGGATGATGATTACCCATTTACCCGATTAAATCGTTGACTTATCCCTACCTGGACTGCAATGTGCCTATTTTACCCCTTATCATAGGAGCCATGGCCGAGTCCGGGAATTTCTCCAGGAATGTGCGGTAAGTCTTCTGGGCCTCCTCCCGCTTGTCGAGCTTTTCGTAACACCGGGCTATATTAAGATACCCCCACGGTTGGAGAAAGCTCTCCCCCTTGGCAACGAGGCTTTGGAACGAATCCAAAGCCTTTTGGTAATCCCCTTGTCCTTCATAGGCATAGCCCAAATTTTGCAAGGCCAAAAGTCGGTACAGCCCTTCTCGGGGGTCGCTGTCCAGAAATTTGCGATATGTTTCCACGGCCTTCTCGTACTGTTTTAAATTCAGCAACCCTTGCCCCAACTGTAATTGAGCTAACTGAAAGGCATCTGTATGGGGATATTCACTTTGGATCCGTTCAAATTCATTTATGGCCTCTTGATAGCCTTTCGAAGAGGTGTCCTCGGCGGACATCAACATCTCCGAAGCACGATAATAAGAGTTAAGCGCCTCGATCTCTCTGTTTCTCGTTTTTATAAGCCAAAAGACCAACGAGACCATTACCAGTGCGCCTATGATGATCCCGATGAGAATGAACTTCAGATTTTCCACCGTCCACGAGATCATCCTGGCCGTAGTGGAAATAAACTCATCGGGCTCCTTCAGTTTCTTTTTGGAAATTCGCCTTCTTTTGGCCACTGTTCACCCCTCCAACGATCACCTTGACTTCCTCTCATACATCTAAATCAACTATTTTGTCAATAACTTCCTCGATTCCTTCGGTTCGGAAACCGGGAAAGCTCTGATCCCGACGCATGGGGAGACTTCAGGAACAAATACTCAGGAAAACCGAGGTTCTCAAGGAAATCGGGGAACCTCCGCTAAATTGCCCTTGACTAACGAGGGGATTTAACCTACTTTTTTGAGAAAGCGGTCCTACTAATGGGTGGCAAATGGAAGAGGAAAACAATATCGCCACTGAGACTCTGGCCGAGCTGTACCTAAAGGGGGAGAATATCGAAGAGGCCTTCAAGATCTACCGACAACTCCTCAAGCAGAATCCGACCAGTATCAGATTAAAGGAAAAGGTGAGGAAACTGGAATTACACTTGAGGGCGTCGGGGGGCGTCTCTTCAGGAGGGGGCGAATCTCCGATGAAGCCAAAAACGGATATCGAACGTGCCATTGGGGAGCTCAAGGAATGGCTCAACCGGATTAAACAGGCCAGGAAGAGATCCTGGTAAGAGGGATTCGGGTACCTAGAATGAGACAGGAAAGGATCAGTCGTATAAAAAAAGTCCTGGGGGAAGATCATCTAGATGGGATCCTGATCACCAGCTTGGAGAACGTCCATTACCTAAGCGGATTCACGGGGAGCGATGCCGCCCTGGTGATGACTGACACCAAGGAGTATTTTTTAGCCGATTCTCGTTATACAACTCAGGCCAGGGGAGAGGTGTCGGGATTTGAAATCATCGAATATAACAAGAAAATCGAAGGATTATCCGAACTCATGAATGACTTGGGATTGAGAGGAATAGGTTTCGAGCCCCAAAATTTGACCTACGGGGCTCATAAAGAACTTGCTGAGAAGGTAAGCGGCGGTGAACTCATTCCCCTCAATGAAAGAGTAAGGAACATCAGAGCGGTAAAGGATGATGAGGAGATAGGGCGAATCAAGAAGACTATCGATATCGCCTCCGAGAGCTTCAGGGAAAATATATGGAGGATAAAGCCTGACACCCAGGAGAGGGAGATCGCATTGGAATTGGAATTTTCCATGAGGCGGAACGGTGCCGATGGCACCTCCTTCGATACGATCGTTGCCTCTGGAGAACGTTCCGCCCTTCCCCACGGGAAACCCAGCGAGAAAAGGATTCGTAAAGGCGACTTCGTTATCATCGATTTCGGGGTTCGGTATCGAGGCTATTATTCGGATGAAACCTGCACCTTTTTTTGTGGGAAGCCCGATCGTCGTCACAAAGAGGTTTACCAAATCGTCAAAGATGCCCACGATAGGGCCATTGCCTCTGTCCGTCCCGGGATAAAGGTAATGGAGCTCGATGCCATCGCCCGCGGTTGGATCAAGGATGCGGGATACGGAGCTTACTTTGGCCACATGACGGGCCACGGGGTTGGGCTAGCCGTCCATGAGAACCCTGTAATCGGCCCCGAAAGTAAGAATGTTGTAGAGGAAGGGATGATATTTACTATCGAGCCGGGGATCTATATACCCGGATGGGGCGGTGTGAGGATTGAGGATATGGTATTGGTAACGGGAAATGGATGCGAAGTCCTTACCAATCTCTCCAAGGAGATTAAGGTCATAGAGTGAATTAAAAGGGGAGAAAGCCATGCCCACTACATCTGAATTTCGAAAAGGGCTCAAGATCGAAGTGAACGGAGAACCCTTCATAATGGTCGAATTCCTCCATGTAAAACCCGGCAAGGGCGGGGCTTTCGTACGAACCAAGCTGAAAAATTTGCTAACGGGCAAGATTTTAGAACACACATTCAGAGCTGGAGAAAAGGTGGAGAGCCCGGACATTGAGGAGAAGGAGGTTCAG
>CBDUXJ010000201.1:0-4980 GCA_965371165.1 uncultured Syntrophobacterales bacterium
CAGGGCAGGGGATGCAGCGCAACGCAGCAGATGGACTTTTTACGAAGCCGTCATTTTCAGAAAACTCAGAGTTTATACTTGAATTTCCTCAGCAGGTCTTTCCGCCAAGCCACTCCATCCTCTTTTTCCACGCCTTTGGGGGGGGAACCGTCGATCACACCCATAATTCCCCTGCCCTGCTCCGTCTCCGCAATGATCACCTCTACGGGGTTTGCCGTAGCACAGTAGATGGAACAGACTTCGTGGCACATCTTAATGGCGTTGAGTACGTTGATAGGGAAGGCGTCCCGCATCACCACCACAAAGGTGTGGCCGGCGCTGACCTCAATGCCCATGGTTTCGGCCATTTTTTTGAGATCCTCGTCATTCCCCTCGAGCCTTAACAGGCAGGCTCCGGAGGCCTCGCAGAAGGCAATGCCGAACTTGGCGTTGGGCACCGTGGACGCCATGATCTCGTAGAGGTCCTCCACGGTCTTGATGAAATGGGTTTGACCCAGGATGATATTGCAGCCCCCCGGAATTTCCAATCTCACCGTCTTCAACTCCATTTCACTTCCCCTCCCTTTCCGCTGCTTGGATCATCTTCTCAATACGTTCCCTGTTGGGATGTTCTGGAGCAATCTCAAGACCTTTCTTAAAATAACGAGCTGCTTCCTTAAAGTTTCCCATTTCGTAATACGTCTGCCCCAGGTTCCAGTACGGTAGGAAATAATTGGGGTCCAGCTCAACGGCCTTTTTAAAGGCCTCGATCTCGTTCTCCCTCCAATCTAGGCTCCTCAACTGTTCGTATTTGAACCCGTAAGCCATCCCTAGATAATTATACCCTACTGCCGAGCGGGGTTCTATTCGCAGGCCTTTGTTATATTTTTTTATTGCCTCGTCGTATTTGCCCTTTTTGACGAGCAAGGCCCCTTCCTCAAAATAGGACGTGGCGCTTTTCTTACCTTCCAACCCGGCGCAACCAGCCAAGATGATAAGGAAAGCCAGGACAGGAAGGATAATATTCCCAGCCTTTTTGTATGACCTCAGTAATATCATCTATTATCCCCCATAATCCTTGCGGGTAAAGTCCTTTCCCTAAAATTCGGCCCGTGTTCATGGGTCACGTATCAAAGAACTCAATGGCAGGGCGAGGCAATCCTTTGCTTCGACTTATACCACGTACACAGGCCATGGTCAATAAGCTGAAGTCACCTGAGTTTTTGGAGAAAACCATTGTCCCTTCACTTCGGTGCTTTGAGGTCTTTTGCCCAAATTCCCTTTCGCTCACTGGAAAGAATTTTGGATCATTCTAAAGTTCGCCCTGTTAAGTATTACTAGTTTCACTTCTGATCCAAGCAACGGGTTATTACTTAACAGGGTTCGCTCCAGGGAACCAGGGCAACGACCTGTTGTGTATTGATACTTCTCCAGCAGATTACGCTCAGGGACATCGGTTTTCTCTATCCCAAGAAAGGGATTACCTTCAGGTTCTTGCCATCGGTTTCGAAGATAACCGCGCCATCCCTGTCCGTCCTCGAGATACGACAGCCGAGATCGTCATATCGAATGAGGATTTTCCGATTGGGCAGGTTGAAGATGTTTCGAAAACCCACGGTGAAGAGGGCGTCCGAAGGCTCGATGGCTTCGAGGAATTTCCTCGTGCTCGATGTTTGGCTCCCATGGTGGGGAACTTTCAACACGTCGGATCTCAGGTCTTTCCCCGATTGAACCAGCTGAGCCTCTGCTTCCCCCTCGATATCCCCGGTAAGGAGGAATCGGTGATTCTTGTAGGTGATCTTCAGGACGATGGAGCGGTTATTGATTTGAAACCGTGAATCTTTTTGGTCCATCATTTCCCCTTGAGGTGGATTGAACACCTCTACCTTTACCCCATTGATCCGTCGAGGAGGTGATGCATCGTTGACCATGATTCGCTGTATGCGCTTTCTTGCAACGATCTCCATGAGATTGAGATAAGGCTTGGAGGAATACCCCTGCCCGTTTTCCCAAAATTCTCGCGCTCTGAAGGAACTGGCGATAAATTTCAAGCCGTTAAGGTGGTCCGGATGCGGATGGGTGAGGACGAGATAGTGGAGGGTTGCGATCTTTTTTTTCCAGAGCACTGGGGCTACCACGTTTCTTCCCACATCGAAACTATCGTCATAAAACCCGCCTCCATCGATCAACATCCTTTTCCCCCTGGGAAATTCGATGAGGATACTGTCCCCCTGTCCGACGTCGATGAAGGTGATCCTCAACCCTTTGTTCAAGTGGGTCTGGGTATACCAGTAGGATATGTCCCCTGCAACGACGACGAACAAGATGATCAAGCCGGGCAAAAATCGTTTCATCCTCTTCAGGTTGGCCAAATAGAGGATGAGAATGTAGAATAATCCGATCTCAAAAGGGGTGGGGGTGACCACGTAGCGGGAGACATGGGGAATTGATGCGAAAAGGCCTACCATCTTGAGGACGAGGTATGAGAAGGCAGAGGTTAGCGTGACCAACAACGAGCTCACTGGTAGCCAAATCAAAGCGGCCAAGGAAGTGATCAATCCCATGATGACGACACAGCCTGCCAGGGGGACGATGATGAGATTGCTCAACAAGCCAACGACCGACATTCGGTTGAAATAATACGCCACCAGGGGCCAGGTTCCTACCATGGCGGCCAAGGAGACGAAAATAAAGATCTTGAGATGGCTTAGGAACGTTTGATACGGACTCGGTTTTCTCAGCAACAGGGGATGGGGTTTTGGAAGGAGTTCGGAGAACCTGGGGACGAGATAGAGGATGGCCAATACCGCGAAGAAGGAGAGTTGAAAGGAGACGTCGAAGAGAGAGGCCGGGGAGACCAATAGAATGACGAGGGCGGCTAGGGCAAGGGTATTGTACAGATTTCGCTGTCTATCCAGGAGGATGGAGATCAGGTAGATGATGATCATAATGGCCGCCCGGATGGTGGATATTCGTGCCCCTGCGATAAACGTGTAGAGGACCAGCAGTGGGATTGTGGCCAGAGCCGAGAATTTTTGGATGTCCAGGGTGAGAACCAGGGTTTCGGACCACCTGAGGCTCCACTTCACCAGAAGAAAGACAACCAAGGCGATGATGCCCATGTGGAGGCCCGAAATAGCGATGATATGGGCCACTCCAGCAACGATAAATTCCTCCTTCACCTCTTCCGGAATCTCTTCCCTCTCGCCCAGGATGAGGGCCTTCATGATGCCGCGAGTTTCCATGGGGGCGCTCTTTTCCAAGAGGGTTCGGATCCTTTCCCTCCATGCCTCGATGAGTTGAAGAAAGGCGTTTCCCCTTCCGCGTGCTATGGTGGCAATCCCCGTATCCTTTCCCACATATCCGGTGACCCAGATCCCCTTGCATGCCAAAAACCGTCGGTAGTTAAATCCCCCGGGGTTATTGAAATTTCTCGGATGATAGAGTTTGGCTATGAAACGTATTCGGTCTCCATAGCGGAGATCTCCCCGGTATTCCTTGACGGAGATGAGAACATTACCCCGGGCTTTGATCAGTCCATGGGGAAGGTATATTTTCTCGACCATCAGGTGGAGCTTTGTCCCCCGCGGCGATGGAATGGGTCTCCGATAGAGGAGGCCCTCCAGATTCACCTTTCCCTTGCCGGCGTAATGGAAGATATGGTTCGAAGGGAAGTGGGGGCGAAGGTGGAGGCTGATGAGCATTATCCCCAAGAGCCAAAACAGGGTGAGGATGGCAACTGTCGTAAGCGTTGACCGTTTTCTGAGGATCGAGCCGATGGATATAAAGATCAAGGCGATGATGCCGAGATATAATACGCTCCGCGGAATGGCCAGGTGTTCGCCCACCGCCAATCCCAGGAGATAGACGATCACGATGGGGATGAGGGGCATATGGATGGTCTGCCGGCTTCTTAACCAGTCCATGTCATTGATGGAGGTGAGAGGATAGAGGCAATTGTGCCGAAAAATAGCAGATCCGGCGAGAAGAGTAAAGAAGATTTCGGGCCAGGCCCTCCCGGACTGTTGCCCGAATCCCTGGAGCGAACCCTGTTAAGTAATAACCCGTTGCTTGGATCAGAAGTGAAACTAGTAATACTTAACAGGGCGAACTTTAGAATGGTCCAAAATTCTTTTCAGGAAGCGAAAGGGAATTTGGGCAATAGACTGTGAAGCACCGGAGCGGAGGGGTAACGGCGTTGTCAAGAAACTCCAGTCCTCAATAGGCGTTCATCAATAGTTCCTGCTTTACCCTGAATAATTTTTCGCTCAGGCTGACATGATAGACATGGGGGTTATGGAATCGCTTGAACTCCGAGCCTAAGTGATCGAGGTTCCTCTTCGTATTCTCTTGGATTTCCGTGAGGGGAGGGGTATCGTAAACCCGCTTGCCATTGATGAAGACGGGGATAAACAATTCCTCCCGCTCGAAGTCGGATGGATAAGCCTTATAGATATGGGGAAATACGGGATGAAATGCCCTGATGGGCTTGTTGGAATCGGGAATCTCGTCCTCGAGGAACAGGACATCCCCCAGCATCATTCCAGCTTCATCATAATATCGAACCAGCTTCTTTACCCCTGGGTTTGTGATTTTTTCCGGATTGTCGGACCTCTTGATCTTGGGGGCCATCTTCCCATCCTCAGTAATAGCCGTCAGCTTGTAGACCCCGCCTAGGGCAGGACATGAATAAGAGGTGACGAGCCTGGTTCCCACACCCCAGATATCGATTTTCGCCTCCTGTTTCTTTAAACTCTCTATCAGCCACTCGTCGAGGTCGCTGGAGGCAAGGATCTTGGTCTGTTCAAACCCGTTCTCATCCAACATCCTCCTGGATTGTTTGCTGAGATAGGCGAGATCCCCACTATCGAGCCTGATCCCTATCAGTTGGCCCTTCCCGTTATCCCTCAATTCCCGTCCAACTTTAATGGCATTGGGAACACCGCTTCTGAGGGTGTTGTAAGTATCGACCAGCAAAAGACAACTCTTGGGGTAGACCTT
>CBDUXJ010000202.1:0-4951 GCA_965371165.1 uncultured Syntrophobacterales bacterium
ATTCTGGGCAGTGGGCGAACTTCGCGGTTTTACACAACCATCAAGGACCGTAAACAGCTCGTCCTTTACATCGATTCGTCCAATTGGACACCTCATTACGCCCGAGGGATCTTCATGATATCCATGTCCCTCAAATATGAGAACGTACACAAGACCCTGGAGGGTATATTGGATGAGATCGAGGGAATTCGATCCAGCTTGATCCCGGAGTCCGAGCTGAAAAAGGCCAAGAAGCAGGTCATCGCGGATCACATCTTCGGCAAGCAAGCAGCCGGTGGTATCGCCTCAAGCCTGGCATCTTCCTATGTAGCCACGGGAGATCCTTACTTCGATGATCTATACGTGGAGAGGATTCAAGGCGTTACTCCCGAGGATGTCAGGAGGGTTGCCCGAACGTACTTAAGGAGGGACCGCATAACCGTCGCCCTTGTAAAACCTCCTCAATCGAAAAAGGCCGAACCGGAGGCCATTCCATCAAGGCGCCCAGCTCAGATCGAAAAACGGGTTCTATCCAACGGGATAACCTTGTTGCTGAGGGAAAACGAGACGCTCCCCATCGTGACATTACAGCTATTCGGCAAGGGGGGACAGAGGTATGAACCCACCGAAAAGCCAGGAATCTCTATTTTTACCACGGGGCTTTTAACGAAGGGTACGAAGACTCGTTCGAAGTACCAAATCGCCAAGGAGATGGAGGAGTTGGGGGGAAGCATCGAATCCGGTTCCGGGAGGAACACCTATTACGTGAGTGTATCCGTCCTCAAGGAGGATCTCGAAAAGGGCCTGGAGATCCTCTCGGACGTGGTCATAAACCCTTCCTTTCCCGAAGAGGAGATCGAGAAGCAAAGGGAAGATACGCTGCTCGCCATCAAGAGGATCGACGAGAGTTGGGAGCGGGAGGTTACCCGACTTTTCCGCCAACATTATTTCACTCAACACCCCTATCGTAATGATCTGGTGGGAACGGAGGAGTCGGTGAAGCGTTTTACCAGGAAAGATATCGTGGATTTTTATGGTCGATTGGTCATACCCAATAACATAGTGCTGGCTATATTCGGGGATATCGACATCAAGAGGGTTATCCAAAGCGTGGAGCAACGATTCGGTCATCTGAAACGGGGAAAACATGTTGCACCAAATCTCAAGGAGGAGACCTCCAACCTCGCCCAGGAGAGACGGGTTGAGAAAATGAACGACAAGTCTTCGGCGGCCCTGTTCGTTGGATTCAACGGGATGACTCTTTATGATACGGATCGCCCCGCTTTGGACGTAATCGATGCCATTCTTTCGGGTATTGGGTATCCCAGCGGATGGCTCCACGAAGCCCTGAGGGGAGGTGATCAAAGCCTCGTCTACTATGTCCATGCCTATCCCCAATATGGGATAGATGCTGGCTACTTCGGGGTAATCACTCAGACCACCATGGCCAACTATCAGAAGGTCCTGGATATCATTTCGGAAATGGTGAGAAAGATTCAAGAGGAGCGGGTGACGGATGAAGAACTCGAAGTGGCAAAAAAAATGGTCGTAACCATGCACGATCTTGGGTTGGAGACCAATGGCTCGCAAGCCTATAGCGCTGCCGTTTCAGAGGTTTTGGGGTTGGGGTACGAGTGGGACCAAAGGTATAGGGATCTGATTCAGGGAGTGAGGTGGAAGGATGTTCAGCGGGTCGCCAGGAAAATTTTTAAACATCGTCTCATTGCCACCACCATCCCGCGAAATCCCGTGGAAGCCGTGATCCCCCTGGAAAGAAGAGAAAGGACGCATATCGATTGATCGTTTTCTTTCACGATTAAAGGATGAGGATTTTCGAGCGAGATCTGGTGGGTGGACCCATTGGGACTGATGAGATGGAGAGCAGCGGCCCAGTGGTTTCTACCGCAGTAAGGATGCCAAATAATCCCTTTCGGCTTCGAATTCCGCCAAAGGTTCTCCACGTAAGGAGGAAATGGCCGGGCTCTTCATCTTGAGGGGATCGAGAAACTTTCCGTTTTTCGAGATCCGATAATCGAGATGGGGACCGGTGGTAAGCCCCGTTGACCCAACATATCCAATGATCTGGTTCTGTTTAACCCGTTTCCCCTTCTTTATTCCCCGTCTATATCGGGAGAGATGGCCGTAATATGTGGTGTACCCGTTGCCGTGCTTTATTGCTACTTGCTTTCCGTAGCCTCGATTCCATTCGCAGAAGACGACCTTGCCATCCCCAACGGCTCGAATGGGTGTTCCAGGTGGGGCTGCATAATCCACGGCAAGATGAGGTTTATACCCGCCCAGGATTGGATGACGCCTCCGTCGGCTGTAGCCGGATGTAATCCTGGTGAATTTCAGGGGGGAGCGCAGAAAGGTTTTCTCGAGAGACCTTCCCTTTTCGTCGAAGTAGCCCTCCCGTCCTCCTGGTTCCTTGAAATAGAATCCCCTATGTATCTGAGAAGGGGTGTGATACGCAGCGGCGAGAACGTTCCCGTACCGGATAAATTGGTCATCCTTATAGAATTTTTCCGCGATGATATTGAATCGATCCCCTTTCCGGGGATCATTGTGAAAATCGATCTCCCATGCGAAGATATCGGCGAAGATCAGGGCCAGGCGATCTTTTTCCCCAGTTTTATCAATGGCGCCGAAGAGGGTGGATTCTATTTCCCCTTCCACCTTGGTCAGATGCCGATCCAGGATGACCTCCTTTTTCGATGCGACATATCGATCACCTTCTCTCGTGACTTCATAGACATCGGTTACACCTGCCTCGTAGAGAAATCTTTGCAATGCACCGTGTTCATCGAAGGAGATCCGGTAGAAGTCACCGGGGTTGCAATCCTTAAAGTCGAGGAGTGGCTTCAAACGGGCCGTAATAGTGGCGATATGGTTGGCAGGAACCCCTCTCTTTTTCAACTCCATATAGAGGCTGCTTCCCTTTTCCAGCCGCCCCTCGATAATCCGTTCAGGGATACCCTTCGGCCTCAATGAGGTTTTTCTTGGAGAAGGAAGGGGCCGATGGGTTGCTCTCGTCTCTTCTACGTATCCATTGAGCCCTTCCGCAATAGCGGCGGCGATCTTATCGAGGTGTTTTCGGCTCTTTAGCCTCCTCTCCTCCCGCCTGTTGCTGATAAATGAGACTTCCGCCAAGATCGCGGGCATTCTCGCCCCCATGAGGACGTAAAAGGGGGCCTGTTTCACCCCTCTATCCCGGGGGCTGGATTTTCCGTGGTTCAGACTGTGACTCATGGATTGCTGGACATGATGGGCTAAGCGGCTGGATTCATTCACCTTTGCGTTTAACATGAGGTCAAAGAGGATGATCTGAAGGTCGGTCAGTCTCTTGGTGGAAACAGCGTTCTCCCGTGCGGCCAATTCCATGGCTTCCTCATCGGAGGGGAAATTCAAGATGTAGGTCTCTATTCCCCTTGCTCCCCTTTTCCTACTGGCATTGGCATGAATGGATACAAAGAGGTCCGCCTTTTTCGTATTCGCTATGGCGGTTCTCTCTTCCAACGGGAGATAGATATCCCTCTCCCTGGTCAAGAAAACCTTGTATCCCCGTCTTTCCAGCTTCTTCCTGAGCCTTTTGGCGACCTTCAATACCACGTCTTTCTCCATGACGCCGCTGGGCCCGATAGCGCCCGGATCGCGCCCCCCATGGCCGGGGTCGATGACAATTCTCTTTATTCCGGGTTTCGATGGTCGCAAGACAGGCTGTTTTTTCTCTATGGCGACCAAGGCTTTCCCCTCGGAGGATGAGACCCCGAAGATGTCGACCACAATGCGGAATGGGTCATTCAGGGGAAAGATCTTATAGTCCTTGATACTTTCGATATCAAGAACAACCCTTACCGTATCGGGGCTGTTTTGTCCTGCCCGGGCCATTTTGAGAAGCCCATCAAAGATGGGGATAGGCTGTTTTAAATCAGGGGAAATCACCGCTGAATCGATATCGATATAGAGCCTCGGCGGCTTATTGATAGAAGGATCCCTCTTTAAGAGGCGGTTCCTATAGGATACCTCCTTGTCCACATAGATGACGACCCGTGTATAATCGGGATTTGACCAGTATTTCATTCCCGTCACGGGGTGGAGCCTCCTTGCTTCCCTGGGTAGCAGTTTCGGTTTATACTCCTCCAATTCCTTCAGCTTACCCCTCGCTGTATATACCATATCCCCCGTGGGAAACTGATCGACGACCTTTTGGAATGCCTCATAGGCCTTGGAGAACTCCTTTCGCTTCAGGTGGATTTCGCCGATCTTGAATTGGGCATCGTCGGTCAGCCTGCTGGAGGGGTATCTCCCGACCAGGCTCTGGAAGGAGGAAAGGGCCTGTTGAAGGTCGGATTTGAGGAACGAATAGCCGTAGAGGTCATAATAGAGCGTCGCCACGGTGAATAAGGCATCGTCCGCCCTGGGGCTTTTGGGATACTTGGCATATACGGCTTGAAACTCCTCGATACATTTTAACCAATAGAGTCTATACTTCTTCTTCCTCTCAGAGTTTTTGAGGGCGTAGTAATCGTTTCTCGCTTTCCTATATTGGTCCTCGTAACCCGATCCACGTGCTGGGGGGCTGGAGAAGAACAAACCAAGGATGATGAGGAGTATTGCTGATTTATGGATGAATCCGCTCATAATCGATGGCTTACTCCGGATAAAATCGGGAATTGGACACCTTTGCCCTCGAATTTGGAAACCATCCCTCAATGGCATTGAAAGATTCCTCAGGATAGTATGTGAAAGGGATGAGGATGTCTTTAAAAAGGTGAAGAAATGGTTATAAACGGAAAAACCAATAGGGGGTAAAGAGGGAAAGATCCGCACAAGGGACAGAGAGGAAAAGGCAATCCAGAATTTTCTCCTTAGCATCTCCATTCTGGGCTTTTCCCGATACTCTTTTTCCAAATTTGCCGGCTTCGTAAAAAGTCCATCTGCCATTCGACAGGCTCATGGCCCTGAGCAAAGC
>CBDUXJ010000203.1:0-4869 GCA_965371165.1 uncultured Syntrophobacterales bacterium
ACTTCGTTACCAAAACTCGCCTTTCAGGCTCAAACATTGAATTTGCGGCCGTTTCGCTTCACTAAGAATGGTTACCGGAAAAATCTTAATTCGCGCTCGGAGCTCCTTTCCCGAGTTTTTCAGTGATTTCCATAATAATTATTCACAAAGACTACCCTTTGGGCACAGGCATTGGAGAGGTGGTAACCCGACCCCCCTTCTCCCACTATTCGGAGCATCAAGTCGGAATCCGTTATTCGAACCCCCGCCATGACATCCACGCCCTCTCTGAAGTAAACATCGGGGACCATGCTGGCGGTAGGGCCGATGATACCTACCCGGGAACCCGGCTTCGTATGATTCAAAAGTGTATCAATGGTATGGTTCACAATGGCTGCGCCCGTGATGATAACCACGTCAGACTCCGAAAGAACATCCAGGGCCTCGGTTGTTGGTCTGTAGTATTTCATCTCCTCCGGCTTCAGGGGTTCCGGGGTCTTTTCGATGATGAAAAACCGGTTTCCCGATGTTTTGAACCTTCGAATATATGGGGTAAAAGCGCCTACGAGACAAACGGTGTCGAGCGGGTTTATTTCCATGTAGTCTAGGCCATCCCGATCATAATGAATATCGTAATGCTGTGCGAGACCGTTTTCGAACAGGTAATGGGACAGGGCATTGAGTAGAGCTACCCCGATGGCGCTCTTGATGGGGTTGGGGCTCATTGCGTAAGCGAGAAGCTCATCGATGTCCTTCCGGGTAAGTTTCCCCGCATCGGGCATCCGTGCCGCCGAGCTGGGGCAGCAGACGGCTTCGGGGATTTCCCCAATGGGGGTGAAGGCTACTCCTGCGTGGCCGCTTTCCAATTTCACTCCCGTGAAGAATATCCCCACCCGCAACTCCTCTATAGCGAGGGAGGCTAGTTGTCCGACCATTCGCTCCCGGATCAGTTGGATGGTCTCCTCGAGGATTCCCCTATTTGCCATGGCGTGAAATCACTCCAATTCATTGAGCTCTTTGACGATGGTATCCGAATCGATATTATGCATCATGGCGCCGAAGGAGATGGACTCCATATTCATCCCAGGACACGTGAAACATCCCTGGCCGAAGTATTTTTTGATGACCTTTGTGGCCTTTGGGTTATCCTTAATAACGTCACCGATGATAGTATCCTTGGTATATTTTTTTGTCTCAGCCATTTTAGATAACCTCCTCCTTGAAATAAGTTTAGGACCGGGTTTATTCTCCCTCTGGTAAGGGGATGAGGCTTTTCCACATATTGTAAATAAAGACCACCATGGATGTCCCCAGAATGATGGAGCATAATACTGCTAAAAGCTCGAAGGCGTATCGTTCAAAACCCGCATCCAAAATCCAGAAGACGGACATCCCGATAAGCCCGATGTTGGCCAGCCACAGGTGGAGATCGGCCAGCTTGGCGTTATGCAAAGGCCTTCCGGTAAAGCGGGGAAGAATGTGGTAGCCGACGCCAAATATCATGAAGGAGACAAATCCCACCAGGTTGACGTGGTTATGGACTCTGCCTAAAAGGGAGGTCCAGTCCCCATGGACAGCCATCATAACACCCAGTACAACCCCGATGCCAAGATAGATGAGGCCGGCCTTAACGAAACATCTAGCATATCTATCCATCTTCCGATCTCCTCCTGTATTTTTATAGTTAGTATAACTGCTTTTTCCTCCACTTGGTTTGATTTAGGTCAATTCTAGGCATTTTTTTTAATCCAATAGGAACGATGGGAAGGACGAGAATTCGCGAAGCCCAAAAGCTACAGGGGGATACCCGAGGAGATATCCTCAAGGGCTTTCTTTTGGAGGATGGTGATCTTTTTTCCCTCAACCCTGATGATCCTCTTATCCCGCAGTTTTCTCAGAGCCCGGGAAAGGGTTTCGCTGATGGTCCCCAGTTGAGAGGCCAGTTGACTTTTGTTGATATCGAGTTCAAATTCGATTCCTCTTTCTGAGCTTCGGCCCGATTGAGAGGAAAGATCCATCAGGTATTTGGAGAGCCTGGCGGAGACATCCTTTAAGGAGAGCTCCTCGACCAAGCTAACGAATTTCCTCAACCAATGGGAGAGACTGGCAATCATGTTCAAACTAATTTGAGGATTTTTTCGGATGAGGTTGAAAAAGCTTTCTTTGGAGAAATACAGAACCCGGGTTTGAGCAAGGGATTCGGCAAATGCGGGGTAAGTGGAACCGGCGAAGAGCGCCGCCTCGGCGAAGGTCTCCCCAGGCGAAATGATGTGAAGGATCTGCTCCTTCCCCTCGGGTGAAAGTTTGTAGATCTTTACCTTGCCCGAAATGACGACAAAAAAACCCTTCGCCTCTTCATCCTCGGAGAAGATGAGGGCCCCCTTGGGGTATCTCTTCGATATGCAGATAGCCCCCAGTTCGGCAATTTCTCCGTCCTCCAGGCCCGAGAAAAGGGGACACCTTTTCAATACAGGTTCAATATCCATGGCTCGAATGGGGATTCCCTTATCCTGTTTTTTGCCTTATAATATGCTAATTTTTTAAAAAATGGAAGGGGAAATGATTCAATTTTCGATCGATATATGCCCGAGCTTATATCATGGCAAGACGTAATGACATGGAGGAATTAATCGAAACAGTTGCGGAATTCATCATTCGCTCGAAGAGGATTGTGGTATTTACCGGAGCCGGTGCGAGTACCGAGTCGGGAATTGCGGACTTTAGAAGTCCCGGGGGGATTTGGGATAAGTACAACCCTGAAGACTTTTACTTCCAGAAATTCCTGACCAACGAGGAGTCCAGGGAGAAATACTGGCTGATGAGTACGGAAGTCTATGAGTCCCTCAAGAAAGCCAATCCGAACCCAGTTCATCTTGCCATTGCGGAATTGGAAAGGTTCGACAAGTTGGATTGTATAATCACTCAGAATATCGATGGGCTTCATCATAAGGCCGGAAATTCCCGGGAAAAGATCATCGAACTCCATGGAACAGCCCTTTCGGTTTCATGCCTGAGCTGTAGGAGGGAGTACGATCGTGATGAGGTCCAGGAGAGAATTCGTAATGGGGTAAAAGTTCCCCGCTGCGACGATTGCGAAGGCTTGCTCAAACCGAATACCATCTCTTTCGGACAAGCCATGCCGGAGAGGGAGAGCAACCTCGCCTATGAGCGGTCTCTCGGCTCTGACCTGTTCATAGTCGTGGGTTCATCCTTAGTCGTTCAACCAGCGGCTTATATGCCCCTCAAGGCCAAACAGGGCGGGGCCAAATTAGTCATTATCAATCGAGATCCCACCCCTCACGACGGGTATGCCGATGTGGTCATCAATGGATCTGCAGGGGATGTCATGGCGAGGATTCTGGAAAAAGTGAGGAAAAAAATGGGGAATTCATAAATTACTGAAGCCCCTTTATTATTGGGACAAATTTGATTTTCCTCCACGGAGCCATGATACGGGGCTCCGCCTTTCCCGCACTTGGCTTATCCACTTCGGGGCCCTCCATCCCTCCTCAGGAGATGGAGTTCAGAGCCCCTTCGAGGTCGCCGATGAGGTCCTGGGCGTCTTCAATTCCCACCGAAAGGCGGATGAGGTTATCCTTTATCCCCGCCCTGTTCCTTTCGGATTTGGACAGTCTCCGGTGGGTTGTCAACGCGGGCGGACAGATGAGTGATTCGATCCCGCCCAAGCTTACAGCAAGCTGGCATATTCGTAGCCTCCCCAGGAATTGACCGAGCGCATCGCTTTCTCCCCTCACCTCAAAGCTAACCATCCCACCGAACCCCTTCATCTGTCTTTTTGCCAGCTCGTGTTGGGGATGACTCTTCAGGCCTGGATAATAAACCCGATCAATACGAGGATGGTCTTCAAGGAATTGGGCGACCTGCATCCCGTTTTGGTTGTGGGCTTCCATTCGAACCTTGAGGGTCTTGACACCCCGCATCAATAACCAGGCAGATTGAGGGTCTGAAATGCCACCGAATACATACCGGGAGGACATAACCTTTCGCATCAGTTCCTCTCCTCCGGCAACTACGCCCCCTATGAGGTCGCTGTGGCCTCCCAGATACTTCGTGGCGCTGTGCATCACGAGGTTAATTCCCCTTTCCAGTGGCTTCTGATTGAAGGGGGTGGCGAAGGTGTTGTCCACGAATGTAGTGATTCCACGTTTTTTCCCGATCTTCGCAACTTCGCTGATGTCCATCAATTTCAAAAGGGGGTTAGTGGGCGATTCGAAGAAGATGAGTTTTGTATTGGGCCTGATTGACTCAGCCAACTTTCCGGCATCTGTGGTCTCTACGAGATCGACGGTCACCCCATACCGAGGTAACACGTTGGTGAAGAAGTTGAAGGTTCCCCCATAGATGTCGAAGGCGGAGACGATGTGGTCCCCCGAGGAGACCACGGACATTGTTGCCGTTGTCAGGGCGGCCATGCCCGATGAGAAGACTAAGGCCTTTTGTGCTCCCATAAGATCGGCGATTTTCCCCTCGACCGCCTCGAGGGTAGGGTTGCTGTACCGGGTATAGAAATACCCCTTGGAATGGTCGGCAAATACCCTCTTGAGGGAATCGAGATCGGTAAATCCGAAGTTTGAGGTCTGGTAGATAGGTGTGATTATCGACCCCGTAAGGGGACAGAGCCTTTCACCGCTGTGGACGGATTTTGTCGAAAATCCCGCATCCTTAGGGCTCATGGCATTTCCTCCTTTATTTTATAGTGACGGCTTCGTAAAAAGTCCATCTGCCATTCGACAGGCTCATGGCCCTGAGTAAAGCCGAAGGGCCGTTCGACATGCTCACGGCCCTGAACAAAGCCGAAGGGCTGTGTTCCGCTTCATCCCCTGCCCTGTTAAATTGAAGGCAGCCATATCAAGAGATATGGGATATAGA
>CBDUXJ010000204.1:0-4798 GCA_965371165.1 uncultured Syntrophobacterales bacterium
TGCAGCGTACTTCTATGTACGCCTCTTTCCTCAGGATTTGGGCGTCTTGCATCTGGATCTTTTTCCTTTGCCGTCTGATTCCGACTTTTTACGAAATGATCAATATTGGATGAGGGGAAAATGGAATGGATGGTTAAGTGTAAATTCTGTGATAATTCCTTCACCTTTGAAGGGGGGGAGGCGTTGCCGGATTCCTGTCCTTCTTGCACAAAAGGGGAAAGTCCCGATGTCCTCCAATTTTTCGCGGACCAAAAGAAGAGAAGGGAATTCGTGGCAGTCAGCACACCAGAGGTTGGTGGTAGAAAGGTGACTAAATCCCTCGGGCTGGTGACGACGGAACAGGTAGCGGGGTTTAAAATACCCGGGAAATTAGATCTCAGTAAATTCAATGGGGGAGTGGCCCTTTCCCTGGTGGATAAATTGATGAAGGGAAGGGAATGGGCGATCCGAACTCTCACCGATGATGCCCTTGCCCTGGGGGCAAACGGACTTGTGGGCATCGATATCCGTTATGAATCCCTTGGAGTCAAGGAGGATGTTTTGATGGTTCTGGTATACGCTAAGGGAACGGCGGTCATCGTTGAATAATATTGTTCATCAAGGGAGGAGGAGATGAAGGGGGCTTTTCTGATCATGGCAATTCTTCTTTTTGCTTCAGCGGGAAGAACGGCAGAGGTTTGGAGATGGGTGGATGAACGGGGAGTCGTCCACTTCACCGACAGCCCAGATTCAGTGCCGGAGAAATACAGGGAACACATAGACCACAGGGAGTTACCCGGAGAGAGGGAGGCGTCATCGGGAACTTCCCGGGAGGCCAAAGAGGTAACGGAGGAACCACGAGATCGGTATGGCCGAGGAGAGGATTATTGGGTTAATAGGGCAAACGAGATTAAGGAGCAATTGAACCGAGCACAAAGGGAGTATGGGCGGGTTAGATTGGAATACAATGACCTTATTGCCAAATACAACGCCACCCGTTCCCGTGCCAAAAGGAGGCAGTACCAAAAAAAGATCGAATTGCTCCAGGCTCAGATAAATCGCCGAGGGGAGGATATCGAGAGAACAAAGGAGATCCTGGAAAAGACCTTGCCCGAGGAGGCGGAAAGAGCAGGAGTTCCTGCGGAATGGGTGAAATAGGGGGACGTTGTGGTTCCAGGAGGGGATCAAAATACCTATAAAGTCTTTTTTTTCGGGGTTGCCAACAATTCGGCGCAGGGCACGAAGGACTTCCTCAGGGATATTTCGAGGCGCTTCCATATCTCCTCTGAGAAGGCCGAATACCTGATCAGCGAAACACCCATTTTGCTCAAAAGAGGGCTTTCCCTTGCCAAGGCCGATGCCTTGGTAAAGGAGTTTGAATCATTGGGGGGGAGGGCGCAATTCATAACGGAGGAGGAGACGTCTTTGCTGGAGCTGGAATTCGAGGCCGATGAAACACCCTTTCTCCAACTGGAATCCCTGACTTCATCCTCTAAAGGAGGGAGAATAGAGGTGATCGGAAGGGTGAAGAGCATCGCATCCCATCCCCTTAGGGGCGTGAAGGTTGTTGCTCAATTTTTCGACTTCCGCGACCAATTCATCATCTATGAGGAATCGCCCATCGCCTTCAGTTTCCTCCATCCGGATCAATGTTCTCCCTTTAAGGTGATAGGGGCGGGAAATACCGGGGTCAGGCGTATTTCCATCGCTTTTAAGGGAGAGGATGGAGTAATGATTACGGCCCGGATTAACAGGGCTTCCCCCCAAAAGGTGGCACTTTCGGCGGGAAGCAATCGACCCAAGCCCGCCAATAAGGCGATCTTGGAGCCAAGGGACCTCAGTTCAGAAGGCATCTATTCGTTACTGGACGAAGTGTTCTCCAGGATTTCAAAAGATGAGTTTACCCAGGCCGATGTCGAGGAGGTATTGAGGGGAGGGTTCCCCGAAAAGTGGGCCTTACTGGAGAGGAAATATGAAGGTGTTGAGGGTGTATCAACAAGACAATATCTGGCCGGCATCCTTTCGTGGTACGCTCAGGAGCAAGGGAGTTCCATTCAATACACAGGAAACTTTGTTGAAGGTCCTCCGGGCTGGGGAGTTCCTAAGGTGGCGTTATATAAGAAGGTTGGATCGAGCTTTCCTCCCTCCCCCCGAATTCCTCTGAAGCGATTCGATGGACAGTCCCCCCTGAGAAATTTCTCATGCCCAAAAATCAGTCAAAAAAGCCCAGCGGGCATCGCAAGAGCACTCATTAAGGGATATAACGAGGAAAAAATTCCCCATGACTTGAGGAATTTTAATCATCTGGGGTTCAATGCCAAATCCTTGGTCAGCGAAGAAGATATCCTTCTAAGGTTCCTTTGCCTGGTCCTTTTTGATAGATGGCCCTTTCGGCCCTGGGAAATAGTCTGGGATGAGGAGGGTGGATCCGTCAATTCATTGTTGAGGAACCAGGGCCTTTTTCATGCAGGGGAGATTCGAAGGGCCTCCTTGGATGAAATCGAATCCAAATTACGCAAGTGCGTGTTGAAAGGGGGGCTGTGGCTTCATACAAATGGTGGGAAGACACGATTTGCTAGGACGTTAAAGGAACTATCGCTCCACGTGGGCGGAGTAGCCTCCTCAATGAGATCGGCCTCCAGTGAGTCCGATATAATGCTCCTCCACCAGGATGTCATGAGTATCCATGGATTTGGCGCCCTCATTTCGGCTCGATGCATCGCGTATGCTATGAGGGAATTGGGCGCTGGAAGGACATCTCCCGCAAAGTTTGAACCAATTGCCAGTTATCTGAGGGAGGAGTGGCGAGCGAGTGATTGGGGTGAGCGGTTGGAATTGCCCTTATTAGGGGGACGCCCCCACCTCTTCGATGAGACCATAGATCATTTATCTGATGACCCCTTGGCCTTCGATTATCTCTACCTCCTTGGAGCCGACTATTGTCAGGATGGGAATTGCGAGCATTGTTCCCTATCATGAATGAATGGGAATTTATGAAAAGTTTTCATAGACCAGTGAAAAAAGTTATGCATCAATGCCCTTCTTAGAACGTTCAAGATGGATTATTAATCTCCTTCCCCCCATCGATGTGGCCTGAGCTTATCCCTTGTTGGGCAATAAATTAAGGCCGTATCCCCCCCTTACTTTTTATCTGGAATTCCCATACCTCCGTGGTTAACCGGGTCTTGGTATAGTTCTTGCTTAAAAATTGATTCAGCTATTGCAAGGGGTATGCGATGTTCTTTAAACTCATTTTGGAAAGCGGTCACGTGGGTGCAGGGAAGAGTTACGATATGGCAAGGTATCTCGAGGGGAGGGATATCTTTTCGGTATGTTTCTCCGCCTCCCATTTTCCAAGGGTTAAGAAGAAGAGACATTGGAAAGGCATAAAACTGATCCAGGAGATAACTAGGAGAGAATACCTCCAGGGGAGAATGAGGGAAAGGGAGGATCCCTATCTAAATACCCATCGGAAGAGGTCGAAAGGGGCCTCCAGGAATGTGAATTCCACCTTGCCCCTCGGAATGGTTATGCGCGAGAGAGGAAATCGAGAGAGCAAACATTATATGTAACGATGGGCATGAGATCATGTCCTGATGTGGATACATCACCGGAAAATGAGATTTCCGGATACCCCCCAAAAGGGGTTAACTTTCCTTAGAAATGAGGGATGAGGGACCGGTGGGATCAAGTTAGAAAGGTAAAAAAACCCCCCGCCCCAATAACCTGAATAACTGTCGATTTCATCGATTCCTCCGTCCCTTTTTCCTCCCTTTGACTGATGGCCTCAGCCATATTTTCCTCGGAAAATTCTTCGTCCCCCTTCTCTCTTCCTACCCATCTTCAATGAAAAGAGCAGCTTCTGCTCCTGAAACAATTTTTCCAGAGGTTCTTAGGCAAATAAAAGGATTCTTGCCAAAATCCTCCAGATGGGAAGGGATGAAACGTTCTTGACCAGTGGCGACGGATAGGGTAAAGTTTAGTAAAAAAAAAGGATCAGCCAAAGGAGGGGTTTGGCTGATCCACCCCAATACATCAACATTGGAGGTGAAACAGTGATGTATTGGTTAACATATTATATCCTAATTATTACCGGCAATTCAACCGGCAGCACCATTTAAAACGGATTAATTAAATGACCCTCGAGATCGGGGAACGGTATGAATATGAGATATTTCCAAATCCTCCTTGGGCTTTTTTGCCTTTTAGCGACTTCCTTTTCCTATGCTCAGGTATATAAATGGGTGGACGATTCGGGAACGATCCATCTTACTGATGATCCGGCAAAAGTACCGGAGCACTATTGGGAACGCGTTGAGGAGAAGAAAACCATCAAGGAGGAAGGCCAAAAACCCTCCGATGAGGGGAAATGGCCGAAGCGACGGGTCCAGCGGGAGTCCACCGATCGTTTTGGACGAAGGGAATCCTGGTGGAGGGATAGGGCCTCCAAGTGGTGGGTTCAACTGGAGAATGCCACTTCCGAACACCAAAGGATTACCAAGGAGATCGAGGAAGCAGAAAAGGGATTGGACAAGGCTCGTAATGATGGGAAGAGGAGAAGGTACCGGAGGAAGATTAAACACCTCCGGAAGGAAGACGAAAAATATAAGGCTCAGATAGACGAGGCTAAACACATGCTGAATGACGTCTTATTGGATGAGGCTAGGATAGCAGATGCTGACCCTTCATGGCTCCGGCCATAGATCCTTAAGGGGTTTCGTGGTGAAATGAATTAGGCTTTCGAAGAAAATCGAACCTTCTCACTATTGATCATTTCGTAAAAAGTCGGAATCAGACGGCAAAGAAAAAAGATCCAGAT
>CBDUXJ010000205.1:0-4770 GCA_965371165.1 uncultured Syntrophobacterales bacterium
CGGGCCGAATGGAGTGAGCAATTTCAATATGGTAAATAATCAAAATACGTCACTGTATTTGGGAATCGAAACACTAAGGCCGTTAAATGGTACCATTCCATCCTCAAGATTGAACCGTATTTCAACAATGAGCCCAATGAATCTCCAAGGATATTGAGGGCATTCAAAAAGGGGAAAAGGTTAAATGGGGTTGCAAAAGACCTCTTTCGTTACAAAAGGATGCGGTTCTCAAGGAAATTTCGGAGTTGAAGGGGAATTGCCAAGGGCGCCAACGGAAAAAAAAGGAAGGAATTTCAAAATGATCTTTCCAACAATAGCGATGGGACTCATTGCGGGTATTTTACTCCTGATCGGTTATCTCAGGGGAGGAGGACAGCACATTATTGGGTTGAGAACAGCGGGGAATATGACGATTCAAATGCTCCCCCTTTTGGTATGTGCGTTCACGGTGGCGGGTATGGCCCAGGTTCTCATCCCCCATGATATTTTGGCGAAATGGGTAGGGGTGGAGTCGGGGATACGGGGTATCATTATCGGCACCATAGCAGGCGGTTTTGCCCCCGGAGGACCCTTTGTAAGCCTCCCCATCGCGGCAGGCCTCCTAAGAACAGGGGCCAGTGTGGGAACGATGGTGGCATTTTTGACCGGTTGGTCTTTATGGGCAGTGAGCCGGCTGCCGATGGAAGTAGGGATCATGGGCTGGAAATTTACCCTTATTAGAATCGCATGCACATTCTTCTTTCCTCCCATGGCAGGGATATTAGCAAACAGATTTTTTTCGAATTTTATCTGACACCTGCATGTTTCCTGGAGGGTAAGGTCAGAAAACGTGAAAAGGATCGAACGGAGCAGGCTCCCAATTTTGCCTTGCTTTTTTGAATACACGGAATATAATAGTAATCCCAGGTGTTGGCTAGTAAACCAGATGAGAACATTTTAATGGTGATCTAATCTTGACGTCATTGAAAAAAGTTGAAATCAGACGGCAAAGAAAAAAGATCCAGATGCAAGGCGCGCAAATCCTGAGGAATGAGGCGTACATAGAAGTACGCTGCAGTGACGAAGGATGAAGCGCAACGCAGCAGATGGACTTTTTACGAAGCCGTCAATCTTCCTCTAATCATCTTAGTCTATAGTTGAGATTACAAAAACGATGCGAATCCTCGTTGTCGAAGACGAAAAGAAGGTTGGCAGCTTTATCAAGAAGGGCCTTGAGGAAGAAAACTACGCCGTCGATATCGCTTATGATGGTGAGGAAGGTCTCACCTTGGCCCAGATCAACGAGTATGATCTGATCCTTCTGGATATAATGCTCCCCAGATTAGATGGCATGGAGGTCTTGAGGCAGATCCGTCGCAACGGATCGAATGTGCCTATCTTAATGCTGACTGCCAAGGATTCGGTAGAAGATATCGTCAGTGGATTGGATGGCGGGTCAGATGATTACCTAACCAAACCCTTTTCCTTTGACGAACTGGTGGCGAGGGTAAGGGCCCTACTTCGAAGGAAGGCAAAGGAGAAAACGGATCTCCTCACGGTCGGTGATCTGAGTCTATCGATATCCACCCATCGGGTAAAAAGGGGGGGGAGGAAAATCGAATTGACGGCAAAGGAGTATGCCCTCCTTGAGTATTTCATGAGAAATCCCAATCGCGTATTGACAAGAGTGTTCATCACTGAACACGTTTGGGATTATCATTTTGATCCCTCGACCAATGTGATCGATGTTTATGTAAACTATCTTCGCAAAAAAATCGACCAAGGATTCGAGAAGAAGCTGATCCACACCATTAGGGGTTCCGGCTATATAATGAAGGATGAACCATGATTTTGGGGCATATCCGGTTTAAACTAACCCTCTGGTATATAATCATACTGGGAATCATACTGACTTCCTTTAGCACATTTCTTTATCTTACCCTTTCTAGGAGTCTACACAAGGGTATCGATACCAAGATTCAATCCATTGCAGAAGTGATCGCCTCTTCCTCCACTAACCCCTATTCCCAATACAGTTTCAGTAATATTGATCGGATGGTGAAAGACTCCTTCGGTTTGAAACCGGTAACGAAATTTATCCAGGTTTTGGATGAGTCGGGGAGGATCGGAAAGAAATCGGAGAACCTCCAACATCTTCAATTACCTATCACCATCAGTGCCCTCAAAAATGCATCTCAGGGAAAAGTTACCTTCGAAACCACAAATGCCTTGGGAGAATATCCCCTCAGAATGGTCACCGTGCCCGTCATTCGACGCCGGCATATCATCAATATCGTACAGGTAGCGACTTCTTTAGAAGCGGTAGAAGAGGTCCTCAAGACCTTATTGCTCATTTTGTGGATCACCGTTCCCTCGGCGCTGGTTGTTGCCAGTTTGGGAGGATTGTTCTTGGCCAACAAGGCCCTAAGACCCGTCGATGAAATCACGAAAACAGCCCGGATGATCACTTCAAAGAGCTTAAATCAAAAGATCAAACTGAAAAAGACCAAAGATGAAATCGGACGGCTGGCTGAAACCTTCAATGATATGATATCCAGGTTGAGCCGATCTTTTAAACAAATCCGGCAGTTTACCGCCGATGCCTCCCATGAATTGAGAACTCCCTTAACTATCCTCAAAGGAGAAACAGAGGTGGGTTTGAGGAGAAGGAGGCGTCCCGAGGAATATCGGAAGATATTGACCAGTAATCTGGAAGAGGTCAACCACATGTCCCAAATCGTCGATGATCTGCTTTTCCTCTCCAAGGCAGATATGGGGGAAGTCCATCTCCAAAAGCACCACATCGACCTAACAAAATTAGTGTCCGAAGTCCACACCCAGGCGAAAACGATGGCCATGGCCAAGGATATTAATGTCCATATAAGCAACGATGCAGATGGTGTGGTGATTGGGGATCGGCTCAAATTGAGGGAACTGCTTCTGAATTTGGTGGATAACGGGGTTAAATACACCCCCGAGGGAGGTGAGATGAGAATCTCACTTGAGAGGGATGATGGCCGATTCAAACTCCGGGTTACGGATAATGGAATCGGGATCGCCCCCGAGGATCAACCTCATATCTTTGACCGCTTTTTCAGGGTAGATAAGGCCAGGTCGAGGGAGGCCGGCGGAAGCGGTTTGGGCCTGAGCATATGTAAGTGGATTGTAGAGGCGCACGGCGGCGAAATCTCCGTCGAAAGCGAGGTTGACAAGGGAAGTATATTTACGCTCACCCTTCCACTGGCCCCTCCCCATGGGGGAAATGATCAGAAGTGAAATTAACCCCCAGAGGGGATCGCCTTCACAAGATTAGAGGATTTTAATCTCGTTTTAATCCCTTTTTAATCTTCCCTCCGTATAATTACTATAATCCCATCAATGAAGACCTATAAGGAGGGAAGAGATGTTCTTTAAACTGATCTTGGAGGGGGGACATTTAGGAGCCGGCAAGAGTTATGATATCGTGAAGTATTTAAAGGGTAGGGATATTGTGGCTGTCCTCAGTTGGGCATTTAATATTCCCAGGGCAAAGAAAAAGGAGAGCGGAAAGGGTGTTAAGCTGATCAAGGAAATCAGCAAAAGTGAGTACCTGTTGGGTAAGATGAGGGAGAAGAGTGATCCCTATCTCAATCCCCCTAACCAACGCCCCCATGGAGGCCAAGGGTATAACGAACACGGGGAAAGGACATAATGAAGGGGTTGATACGTTTTAGGAGAAGATCGTTTTCCGTCCTCATAGCCATTAGCCTTGGATTGGCTTTCATCGGCATCCATAAAGACCTAAGGTCCCTCGAGCTGTTCAAAGGAAAAAAAGAGAAGGCCAGGATTGAAGCGGAACGTCCCAGGTCCTTTACCGATTTGGCAAAGAGGATGAAGCCCTCGGTGATCAATATCAGATCCACCAAAATATTCAAACATCCGGGAAGGGGTTTCTGGAGCCCCTTCGGCCCCAAAAGCCCGTTTCGGGATTTTTTCGGGGAAGAATTCTTCGAGCGTTTCTTCGGCGAAATCCCTTCCAGGGAATTTCCTCAGAACAGCCTCGGCTCGGGATTCATCATAGATGAAAAAGGATATATTTTGACCAACAACCACGTCATCGAAAAGGCGGACAAGATCAAGGTCCGACTATCCGACGAGGAAGAGTTCGATGCCGAGGTTGTGGGGCGAGATCCGAAGACCGATATTGCTCTGATAAAAATCGAATCGACCAAACCCCTTCAACCAGTGACCATGGGCGATTCCGATAAACTGCAGGTGGGAGAGTGGCTAATCGCCATCGGGAATCCCTTTGGCCTAGAGCACACCGTTACTGCCGGGATCGTTAGTGCAAAGGGTCGATTGATCGGTTCAGGGCCATACGATGACTTTATTCAAACGGATGCCTCCATCAACCCTGGAAATAGCGGCGGCCCCCTGATCAATATGAGGGGAGAAGTTGTTGGCATTAATACCGCGATTATCGCAGGGGGCCAGGGAATCGGCTTCGCCATCCCCATCAATATGGCCAAACAGATTCTCCCCCAATTGAAGGAAAAAGGGGAGGTTACTAGGGGATGGTTAGGGGTTATGATTCAGAAGGTAACGCCGGAGCTGGCGAAACAATTCGGTCTGGAGAAAACGGAAGGGGCATTGGTGGCCCAGGTGATGGAAGATAGCCCGGCGGAAAAAGCCGGGATAAAACGAGAGGATATCATCATCCAATTCGACAACAAAAAAATCCACAAGATGAGCGAACTTCCGAGGATCGTTGCCAATACTCCCGTTGGGAAGAGGGTTGAGATTAAAGTGATA
>CBDUXJ010000206.1:0-4734 GCA_965371165.1 uncultured Syntrophobacterales bacterium
GGATGCAGCGCAACGCAGCAGATGGACTTTTTACGAAGCCGTCAATCTTAGCCAGTTGAGAATGTAAGGATACCAGCCAGTTACTCTATCTTGATCAGACTTCAATCTTGGATGTAATATGTTTTTCCCCTTCAAAATTGTTGGATGCATTTTCAAGGTGCATGTGGTAAATTACCTAACTGAAACTGATAGTCAATTCTCTATATAGAGGAGGGATTGTTGTGAGAACGAGAAAAATCAAAGACCGCATTTACTGGATGGGTTCCCTGGATTGGGACAGGCGTCTGTTTGATTCTCTTATACCTCTTCCAGATGGAACAAGCTATAACGCCTATCTCATTGAAGGGAGTGAAAAGACGGTTTTGGTGGATTCGGTCGATCCCTCCATGACAAATGAGCTTTTGTCACGGCTTGAGGGTGTGGCTAAAATTGATTATGTCATCTCGCATCATGCCGAACAAGACCACTCTGGGGCCATTCCTCACGTTCTCGCAAGATATCCTGATGCAAAGCTGATCTCAACACCGAAGGCAAAAGGAGTGCTGATGGATCTTCTGCATGTACCCGAGGAACCTTTCCTAACTGTTGAAGATGGTGAGAGAATATCTCTTGGGGACAGAACCTTGAAGTTCATCCACACTCCCTGGGTTCACTGGCCCGAGACCATGGTGACTTATTTGGAGGAAGATAAGATTCTGTTCAGTTGTGATTTTTTCGGCTCCCACATAGCAACAAGCGATCTTTACGTTATTGACGAGGGACGTGTTTACGAAGCAGCCAAACGTTACTATGCCGAGATCATGATGCCCTTCCGAAACGTGATCCAAAAGAATCTGGAAAAGATTGCACCTTATGACCTGGAGATGATAGCCCCGAGTCACGGGCTTATCTATCAGCGTCCTTCCTTTATCATGGATGCCTACCGTGATTGGGTCTTAGGTCCTCCCAGAAACACGGTGGTCTTACCCTATGTGTCCATGCACAATAGCACGAAACAGATGGTGGATTATTTTGTTGCAGCCCTTGTGGAAAGAGGCGTGAGCATCGAGCAATTCAACTTAGCTGTATCCGACATAGGGAAAATAGCAATAAGTCTGGTTGATGCCGGTACCATCGTTGTCGGAACACCCACCGTTCTTGCGGGTCCTCATCCTTTGGCCGCTTATGGTACGTTTTTGGCTAATGCGCTACGACCTAAAGCCAAGTTCCTTTCTATTATCGGTTCTTATGGATGGGGAGGTAAGACCGTAGACATACTGGGAGGGATGATACCTAATCTCAAAGTAGAGTTTCTGGAGCCCGTTCTTGCCAGAGGGTTGCCTTCAGAAAACGATTTTAAAGCACTCGATAATTTGGCCGAGACTATCGCAAAGAAACATAAGGAGCATGGTATGGAATGACCAAACTCCAAATAGCCAGGTTGTTTCCTCCTGCTGGTCCCATAGAGTCTTTCCGCCAGCATGTACGGACTATTTTGACAAGAGAGTGGAAATGCGTGCCGCAGGAATTCTGAGAATTCAACAAGAGAATGATTCACCGGAAACGGATTGGTTGTAGGGTCATCCTCATTGAAGATTTCAAGATGAAACATATGATCTGTCATCCCTTCCAATTCCTTTGATTTGCGTCTCAATTAATCAGGACCCGTGTATCGGACATTTCTAAATCGATTCCAGATGTTCGCCACCCACCACAGAACACCGTTGCCCATGAGCTTAATGTGCTGAAGAAGCGGGGTATTCATCGAGGGAAGGCAGGCTTCGTCGTGAGTCTTCGACCTGAGCTCCATTCGGCCCGAGCGTTCGGCCGAGCTCACGCCGAGGGCTCATGGCCGAGGGCAGACCGAAGGGCTCAGCCGAACGGAACGCGAAGGTCGGGAGACTTTCGAATGTGGGTTGGATTTTCCCCCGAAAGGGGGAAGGAAACATTTCCTATTTAATAAAGTAATCCCTTCCCTTCTGGTATTTCCCCACGGCGATATTATGTTCCTTGAGGGTAGATGAGAAGTGATTAGACCCGTCATTTTTGGAGACGAAATAGAGGTATTCTGTTGTGGCGGGATAAAGGGCAGCCACAATGGCCTCCTTGCCCGGATTGCATATGGGTCCTGGTGGCAACCCCCGAATGAGATAGGTATTATATGGGGTATGGCGCTCCAAATCCCTCTTGGTCAAGTTACCATTGAAGTTCTTGATGCCGTAAATGACGGTAGGACAGCTGTAAAGCATCATATTTCGTTTCAATCGATTATGATAAACACCAGAGACGAGAAGCCTCTCCGATGGAATAGCTGATTCCTTCTCGATCATGGAGGCGAGGATAAGTATCTCGTGGTCGGAAAACCCCAACTCCTTGGTCCTTTCCGAGTATTGTGAGGTATAGACCTGTCGGAATCGCCTCACCATGGCTTCGATGACGTCTTCTGGTTTTAAATCCTTTGAAAAAAAATAGCTATCGGGGAAGAGGTATCCCTCCAAACTATCGGCCTCGATTCCCAACGAGGAGACGTATTGGGGCGAAAAACACCTTTCCAGGAAGGCCTCTCTATTCGTAATTCCCTTCCTCTCGAGGATTTCGGCGATCTGAATCACGGTATATCCTTCCGGGATGGAAGCCTTATACTGCTTGACCTTGCCCCTTGTGAGGGTATCCAGGACTTGAAGGGGAGTCATAGCGGAACTGAGTTCATACTCCCCTGCCTTTATCTTGGGGAAGGCCCCCGATAACCTCCCCCATAGGATGAAACGCCAAATACCCCCGATGATCCCTTCATCCCCTAAGAGGTGAGCGACTTCCTTAAAGGTCATTCCCCTTCGAATGGCTACGGTCTTCTTGAGCCCTCCCACATGAGAGGGGGTGCGGAGGTATATGGCGGTATGGAAGAAGAGGATTATGGCAAATGAGAGGACGAGAAGAGACGCAATCCCAACTGTTCTTTTCATAGATTCTCTTTTCGGGCTAGACTATCCAAATAGGATTGCAAAATGAGGATGGCAGCCGTCATATCGACCTTCTGTTTCCTCTTTTTCCGTGGGAGATCGGCCCTTATGAGCATCTTGGTCGCTTCAACGGTGGAAAGCCTCTCATCCCAGGTGATAATAGGGACCCCGAGAATCTCCCTCAACTCCTGAGCGAATCCTAAGGTCATCTCAGCCTGGGGGCCCAAGGAACCGTTCATATTCCTGGGGAGACCCACGACGATTTTCTCAACCCCGTATTCCCGGGCGATATCGCGTATTTCCCCCAAGTCGCTTTGCCCATTGCTACGATGTAAGGTCATTATCCCCTGGGCCATCCAACCCAGTTCATCGCTTATGGCAATGCCGATCCTCTTAGTTCCTACATCAAGCCCTAATATACGCATCCTTGATTATCTATGTCCTCTGCACATTACTTGTCAAGCTCAAATTAGGAGATCTATCTACCCCCTCTTGTTTCTTCAATTCCCAGGAGTATTGCAGCATTATTGCCCAGGATCTTCGCCTTGGTGGATTTATTGAGGGAGAGATCCAGGATGGCCGCAACATTCTTCTTGATATCGATAATCCCCGGCCAATCCGAACCAAAGATAATCTTATCGGCATTCCTCTCCAAATCTGGGAAGTACTTGAGGAGGTTCTGGGGAGGAAGACCGGTTATATCCATATACACGTTCTCATGCAAACCGGCCAAAAAGAAGGCCCTGTCGTACCAGAAACCCCTGCCAGCATGGGATTGGATGATCTTCAATCTGGGGAAGAAGACGGCTATCTCATCCAGGAAAAGGGGGTCCCCATACTTCATGAGGGAGCCAGGGAATACCGATGATCCCGTATGGACCATAACCGGAATACTGAGCTCCTGTGCTCTCTCGTAAATGGGGAAGAGCTTATTGTCGTTGGGGTAGAAGTGCTGGTAAGTTGGATATAGCTTGAGGCCCTTGACCCCCAATTTTGTAACACATCTCTCCAATTCCCCCGCCTGGTTGAAGGTGACGTAAGGGTTGATGTTGGCGAAGGGAATAAGCCTTTCGCTCCCTCGGCAGAACTCCGCCACTCGGTCGTTGATGCTAACACCTGTGACCATAGTATTAGTCTCCGCAAGGGCTACGACGTAATCGATCCCCTGTTCATCCATGAATTGGAGCAGGTTTTCGGGAGAGCCCAAAACGGTCCGGATATGAGTCAACCCCTGTTCGCCATGGAGCCTCCTCATCCAGTCCAAAAACCAATCGTTGTATTCATCCGCTGTGGTGACGTGGAGGTGAAAATCTATAACCAGCATGATCACTTCCCCCGATTCAAAGGCCTTTTATCAATTCCGACTCCCGGAGGCTATTGGGATGTAATTCCTCTTTCATAAGTCGAATGAGACGGTGATGGCGGCATTAACGATTAATATGTCTGCGGAATCATCGCCCAGGGATTTGAGCTGAATCCCTCGGGCTATTAACCCCCCCTCTATTGCTTTCAAGCGCTTTCTCCCAAAAGGAATCGTCTCCAGCACCTTCTCCTCGTCCAAATTTTGGGGAAAAGGGGCTCCGAGCAGCACATCGACGATCATCTCCCCGGGATCACTGAGGTTTAATACTTCTGAGATGCCGCAGAGAGAGATATTGGAGATGGCATTTTGTATGGCTTTTATTGCGGCATCCGTAGGATCACCCCTGTGGCCATGCTGGTCTACTCCCATTCCAATCTCGACTACGTATCTCTTTTTCATGGTTTTTCCCCTGTATGATTTGGCGGATAACCA